>JAGVAB010000078.1 GCA_020060485.1 Anaerolineales bacterium | reverse complement strand
GCCCCGCCCACCCCGCAGGCACCCGCCGCTGAAGCGGAGACTGCCACCCCGGCCATCCCGCCCACACCCACCCCTCAGCCCGGCGTAACCGTGCTGGTGGCCCCGGCCGAAACTGACCCCGCTGTGTTGAATGCCATCCAGGCCCTATTGACTGACCTGTCTCAAACCGCCGGTCAAAACCTGGAATTGCGCGGCGATCTGCAGCCCGGCGACCTGCAAGCTGAAATGAAGCAGATCTTCTTTCTGACTCCGCCCGCCAATCTGCAAGACCTGCTCAACGCTGCCCCGCAATCGCAGTTCGTGGTGGTCAGCGAAACCGACCTGGAACAGGCTTCCAACTTGAGCATCATCCGCCTGCGCCCTGAAAAACAGGCCTTTCTGGCCGGTTTTGCGGCAGTGACCATCGCCAACGACTGGCGTGCTGCCGCCCTGATGCCAGCCGATGAACCCCTGGGGAAGCTCAAGTCCACGGCATTTATCAAGGGCGGTCAATATTTTTGCGGGCTGTGCAATTCCTACTATTCACCGATCGTGCGTTTCCCCCTGGTTTCCCAACTGCCCCAGGGCAGCCCGCCTGACCAATGGCTGGCGGCGGCAGACCAGCTTAACCAAAGTTTCATCTATCTTTACTATGTTTCGCCCGAGGCTGCCAGCCTGGACCTGCTTTACACCCTGGCCACACGTAGCGTGCTGCTGCTTGGCGGGCAGACCCCGCCCGACGAGGTGCGCAGCCTGTATGCCGCCACCATCCGCTTTGACCTGACCGAGCCGTTGTCTGCCTTATGGCCGGCAGTCAGCAGCGGGCAGGGCGGTCAAAGCCTGGAGGCCAATCTGATCCTCACTGACATCAACCCGGACGTATTCAGCCCTGGCAAGCAGGCATTTGTTCAGAAAGCCCTGGAAGATTTGCAGGCCGGCTATATCTACCCGCTCGACCCACTGGCCGAGTAAACGCCGCCGGGCCGAACCATTTCGCTGCACGGAATAAAAAGAACCGCAGCTTGTGCTTTTTGCAGGCTGCGGTTTTGTGTCGAATTCTTCAGCTTGTTATTCAATGAACTTCCTTGTCCGAATCTTGCGCATTGCCCATGAAATATTGGGTGGTAGCTTGCCCCGGCTGACTGATACCTTCACGTTTTAGCACCGCCCCCACCGTGCGCGCCAGGATGCGGATATCCAGCCAGAAGGACCAGTTGTCCACGTACCACACATCCAGGCGGAACTTGTCTTGCCAGGAGAGCACGTTGCGGCCGTTGACCTGCGCCCAGCCGGTGATGCCCGGCAGAACCTCATGCCGGCGGGCCTGTTCGGGTGAATAGCGCTGCAGATATTCCACCAGCAGCGGGCGGGGTCCGACCAGGCTCATCTCGCCTTTAAGCACATTGAACAATTCCGGCAGTTCATCCAGGCTGGTCGCTCGCAGAAATTTGCCAAAGCGGGTCAAACGCTGCTCGTCCGGCAGGGGTTTGCCCTGGCGGTCAAGCGCGCTGCGCATGCTGCGAAACTTGCACAGCGTGAAGATCCTGCCATGATAACCAGGTCGCGCCTGGCAGAAAAAGACCGGCCAGCCCTGCACCACCAGAAGCAGCAAAGCGATGAGCAGCATCAATGGCAATCCGGGGATGAGCGCGATCAGGGTGACCAGCAGATCAAAAAGTCGCTTGAAAAAGGGTACGCCGCGGGGAAAGAGTTGCATGCTGGCATTTTACCAGAGTTCGAGAGTGGCTGCCAGAAGCCATGCGGAGAAAATTGGCTGCCGGAAACGGCCGGACGTTTGTTATAATTCGAGCTGGAGGATGCCTGGCCACACCCGGCAGGCAGACAAACCGGCCAAACGGCACGAAATTTTCCTCCCTGGAGGCAGACCCATGACACAAAAGAAAGGCCGCGTTTTTTCGGGGGCACGTCCCACCGGCCGGCAGCACCTGGGTAATTACCTGGGCGCCATGCAAAACTATGTTGCCCTGCAAAAGGATTATGATTGCGTGTATTGCATCGTAGACATTCACGCCCTGACCACGGTGGAGACCACGCAAAATCTGAAAGAAAACACGATGGAAATGGCGCTGGATTGGCTGGCCGCCGGGATCGACCCCAAAGAGTCGATCATGTTCATCCAGTCGCATGTGCCCCAGGTAATGGAGTTGCATACCATTCTTTCGATGGTAACCCCCTATGGCAAACTGGTGGAATTGCCTACCTTCAAGGAAAAGATCAAGCAGCAGCCCAAGAACATTAACTACGGGCTGGTGGGTTACCCGGTATTGATGACCGCCGACATCGTTCTTTACAAGACAGATGTGGTGCCGGTGGGCGTTGACCAGGCCCCGCACATTGAATTTGCCCGTGAAACGGTGCGCTCCTTCAATTTCCGCTATGAGACGGATGTCCTGATTGAGCCGCAGATGAAAATCACGCAGGTGCCCAAAGTGATCGGCACTGACGGCCAGCAAAAGATGAGCAAAAGCCTCAACAACCACATCGAACTGGCCTCCACCCCCGAAGAGACCCAGCAGCGGGTGATGACCATGGTCACCGACCCGCAGCGCCTGCGCCGCAGCGACCCTGGCGACCCCGACGTGTGCAATGTCTTCTCGATGCACAAGATCTTCTCCAGTCCTGAAGAAGTGGAGATGATCAACCGCGAGTGCCGCCAGGCGGGCATCGGCTGCGTGGACTGCAAGAAACGCCTGGCCGTCAACATGAACGCCGCCATGGCCGATTTTCGCGAAAGGCGGGCCGGCTTTGCCCTGCATCCCGACGATGTGTGGGACATTCTGGAAGATGGCTCCCGGCGGGCGCGGGTCATCGCCGAGCAGACGATGGTGGAAGTGCGTCGGGCAATTGGTTTGCCATAGGCATAACCGCAGGCAGAGAGAAAAAAACACCCATCCCGCAAGTTTTGAACCTGCGGGATGGGTTTATAAAGTTGGGGGATGCGCAGCCTTGGTTAAACCTCCGGACGCATGGGCATGACCAGCAGCAGGATCAAATAGATCAAAATGCCATTGCCAAAGGTCAGGGCCAGCAAAACGAACAGCAGGCGCACGATACTGGGGTCCAGGTCGAGGTACTCCGCCAAACCGCCGCATACCCCGGCGATCATCTTTTCGTTGTTGCTGCGATACAATCTTCGTTCTTGATTCATCAGATATTCTCCTTGCTTTCAATCCAATCGACATCTCAGCCCTGAAAGGGTCATGGCAGGTGCGAGATGCGGTTTGTTCACAACGAACCAGCCCGGCCAGGTCAGCTTTCCAGTTTCTGTGGGCTGGAGTCATTTTCTGGCAGGTACCCGGCATCTGTTTGTGCCTGTGCCTCCGAAGCGGTTTCTTCGGCCAGGTCAATTTTGTCAGGCGCCTGCCTGTAACCCAGCATGGATTGCGCCAGTTTTGCCTGCCAATTGGCCATCCAGTTCAGCAGGTGCAGCGAAGCCGGGGCGGCAAAAATGCCCGCCAGAAATGCCAGGCCAGCCATCATATACGGGTCGGGTTGAGAAATGACCACCGACCGTGAAAACAGATCCAGATTGAGATTCCATTGCCAGGCGGAGATGTGCCAGCCGGGAATGATCAATGCCAGAGGGGCAGCCAGTAAACCAAAAGAGGTGGCCAGCACGGTGGTAGCCACTGTGAAGTTGAGGATGCCCAACGGGAATTTGATCAAAAGATACAGCATGCCTTTCCAGGCCACCGGATTGGCAAAATAGGTCTTCAAGCGCTGCCAAAAGCCGGCAGCCGCAGTTTGTTTGGGCTGCATGGGCGCAATTTCCACTCGCAGCATCCAGATGGCCAGCCAACGCTCAAAGGCAGCCAACCCCCAGGAGATTGCAAATACCAACAGCAGCACCAGCAGACCGATCCAAAGAATCGCCAGTGAAATGCCCAGTGCCCAGCCCGTTACCAAAAATGTGAAATAGGCGATGCCCAGTGGAAAGGTGAGATACAAATAAACCAGATTCAAATAGGTTGCCGACTTGACAAACACGCCATAAAATTTTTCCCAGAATGATGTTTCCTTCATTTTGACCTCTTTTTCAGGTGATGGATTCATTATTACATACGCAGGCAGGCTGAAAAAGTTGCAGGCTTTATCAAATAACATGTGTCCGGGTTAGTGATAACCCTTTGATGTATTGTCGTTGCGAGACCCCTAAAGGGGTCGAAGCAATCTCCTTTGCTTGCAGCGTCATTCCTGTGTTCATTTCAATTTTCCCCAATTCACGGAAAATACTTCGAAGAAACATACAGATCAAATCGATACCTCGACAAACCCGAACTACGGTTTGGTCAAAATTGACCGCCCGCAGATTTGCGGGCGGTCAATGAAATCTTAGTGTGGCCTGCTGTTGTGTAAACCTGATGAACCGTTGTGCGCCTAATAAACCTCTGGCACAAAGGTTTGATCGCTCAGCGGCGGGCGGACGTAGCCGATGTCCTCCTGGCGCGGCGGCAGCTCCAGCTTGGCCGGGGTCAGATCGCCATAGGGGATCATGCTCAACAAATGGCTGATGCAGTTCAAACGCGCCCGGGCTTTGTCATCCGAGTTGACCACATACCAGGGGGCTTGCTTGATGTCGGTATGGGCAAACATGTCATCCTTGGCTTTGGAATATTCCACCCAGCGCGAGCGTGATTCCAGGTCCATGTCGCTCAATTTCCAGCGCTTGGTAGGGTCGTCCAGCCGGGCCTGGAAGCGGCGCTCCTGTTCCTCGTCCGAAACCGAGAACCAGTATTTGATCAAAATGATGCCGGAACGGATCAGCATGCGTTCAAATTCAGGGCAGGCTCGGAAGAACTCCTGCACATCTTCCTGAGAGCAAAAGCCCATTACCCGTTCCACACCAGCCCGGTTGTACCAACTGCGGTCAAACAGCACGATCTCGCCGGCGGCCGGCAAGTGGGTCACGTAACGCTGAAAATACCATTGCGTGGCTTCCCGCTCGGTCGGTTTGGGCAAAGCCACAACCCGGCACACGCGCGGGTTCAGGCACTCGGTGATGCGCTTGATGGTGCCGCCTTTGCCGGCTGCGTCCCGACCTTCAAAGACCACCACCACTTTCAATCCTTTTTGACGCACCCATTCCTGCAATTTAACCAGTTCAATCTGCAAGCGGGCCAGCTCTTTTTCGTAGTCCTTTTTTGATAATGTCTTTGGTGGCGGAACGCTTTTTTTCGGTTCGCGGTTTTTCTCTGGTTTCAGAACCTTTTCCGGTTTTTGATTGTCTTTTTTTGCCATCATCCCTCCCTGTCAAGTTCATCGCAGCGATGTAAAACCCACCTGTTGGAATGATCATGCGCAATATTGGCGGTTTGTTTTTAATGTTTTTTTTCCGAATTACAGCTATACTATTATATAGTATAGCAAATACCGGACAAAAAAGTGGATATTCAGGAGGTGCCCAGTTCCCATTGTTGACTGTAATCCAATGCAATTTCATCATAAGAGTTGCAGAAAACAAACATATATTATATAATTATGATGAAAATTGTAATATATTCTGTCGGGAGGAAAACATGAATATCATAAAAATTGAAGGCATTGGCGAAGTTTACCGGAAGAAACTCAACGCGATTGGCATTACCACTACCGGCGCTCTGCTGAAAGCAGGCACCACCCCAAAGGGTCGTAAGGAATTGGCGGAAAAATCCGGCATCACCGAAACCCTTATTCTGGAATGGGTCAACCTGGCCGATTTGATGCGCGTCAAGGGCGTCGGCGAAGAATACAGTGACTTGCTGGAAGAAGCCGGGGTCGATACAGTCAAGGAATTGCGCAACCGCCGGGCAGATAACCTGCACAAGGCCATGCTGGAAACCAACGCCCAGAAGAAACTGGTGCGCCGGCCGCCTTCCCTCAAGGAAGTTGAAAGCTGGGTCGAGCAGGCCAAGGCCCTGCCGCCAGTTGTTACTTACTAAAGAGATCGCACATCCGCTGATCAGATTTGCAGATCCAACAGATAAATCAATAGGAGAATGAAAATGGCTGAAAAAGACGAAAAAAAGGGATTGTTCAGCAAGGCAGTGGACGCATTGACCAATCGTGACGAAAAAGCGGCTGCTGAAGCTGCCAAAAAAGCCGAAGAAGCTGCCCGCGAACAGGCTGCCAACGCAGCTCGAGTTGCAACCCAGGCGAATTACCGGGCCGCTCAAGCGGAAAACAAACTCAAGGAAGTCGAAGCTGAAAAAGCAAAGCAGAAAATGGCTGACGATCGCGCCGCCGCTGCCAAAGCCGCCGAGGAATGGCGCGCCAAACAGGCTGAAGCAGCAAAACCCAAGATCATCGCCGAGCACACCCTGACCGAAACCGAAACCCTGAGCCATCTTTCCCTGAAGTATTATGGTTCTGCCATCCGCGATTACTGGATGGTGATCTACGAAGCCAACAAGGAAGCCATCGGCGACAACCCCGCCCATGTGCGCGTGGGCATGAAACTGCAAATCCCCGAATTGCCCGAAGAACTCAAGAAGAAGTAAAGCGAGCAGAGCATGGCAAATTCACAACCGGATCTTGTATCCATTTTTCAGGCTGTAAGTGGTGCGCTGGCGCAAAACAAGAATACCCTGAATGAGGCTGATACTTTTAACCACGACCACGGCACCAACATGGTCAAGGTGTTCAATACCATCACCAAAGCTGTTGGTGAAAAACAGGGCGCCGATACGGCCTCCCAGCTGAAATACGCTGGCGAGACTCTGTTGAAAGGCAAACACAGCGGTTCTGCCGATCTATATGGCAAGGGCCTGCTGGATGCCGCCCAACAATTTCAGGGAAAGCAATTGACCGCCGATAATGGCCTGGCGCTGGTGCAGGCCCTGCTGGGTGCACAGCAACAGCCGGCACAACCGCAGCAACAGCAACAACCAGCTGCGGGCGGCATGCTTGGTTCGCTGCTTACCGGCCTGGCCGGGGGGGGCGGTTCGTCGGGCGGCCTGTCTGACGGCTTGGATGCCGGCGACCTGTTGAACGCCGGCATGGCTTTCATGCAGGCCAAACAGAAAGGCGGCAGCAATATGGATGCTTTGATCCAGGCTGTTGTTTCTGCCAGCATGGCCGGGCAGACCCCTCACCGGGCGCAGTCCGGCACCCTGGTCGCCAGCACTCTTTTGCAGGCACTGGGAATGGGTAAAAAATAATCTTCAACCCCATTAACTAAACAGATGTGCGGTCAGCTTGTGTTGACTGCACATCTGTTTTTAACAAGTCTGCAAGGCAGGGTGTTTATTCCGCGTGTTTCAATTCGGATGTGCAGTGCGGGCAGCGCACAGCCTCCAGGGGAATGTCGGTGCAGCAATAAGGGCAGGCTTTGGTCGTGGGTTCAGCCGGGGCTTCTTCTTCCTTGCGCCGCAGTTTATTGATGGCTTTGATCAGCAGGAAAACAGCCAGGGCCACGATCAGAAAACTGATCACGGCATTCAGGAAAAGGCCGATGTTCATCGTAACTGCGCCGGCCGCCCGCGCATCGGCCAGGGTCGGGTAGGCCACCCGAACACCCGCCGCGTCTTCAGCCGGCTTGATCAAAATGTACAGATTGCTGAAGTCCACCTTGCCCAGCAGTACGCCAATCGGCGGCATGATGATGTCTTCCACCAGAGATGAAACAATGCTGCCGAATGCGCCCCCGATCACCACGCCTACGGCCAGGTCAACCACATTGCCGCGCATGACAAACTCTTTAAATTCCTTGAACATCTTTCCTCCTTTTGAATAAAATTGTTCTGCCTTGATTTTACAGCGAAACAGTTAAAAAAAGAAACGGGCTCTCTGGAAAGCGTCGGGGTGCATAGCAGGGGTGTGTGCAAATCTCCTTTTGCAAGGCAAATCCCAGAGATGCCAACACCTTTTCAAACCACCTCACAACTGGCTGCCTGCTACCTGATCCGGGATGCCTGGTGAACTGAAGCCCTCATTTGACTCATCCTGTCAACCCCTGTATACTACCTTTTATTGATTGATACCAAATCCCCGCAGCAAAAGGAGAATCCCATGCCAGAGAAGAAAGCCGTCCGCTATGCCATGTTTGGTTCCCTGTATTTTTCGCAAGGCACAGTTCTGAGCTATTTCACCGCGCTGAATGCCCTGTACTTTCTCTCGCGCGGGCTTTCGATGACCTCGGTGGGCATCTTTGCCTCGATTGCCATGATCCCCTTTGTGATCAAGATCTTTCTGGGGATGCTCTCCGACAAGGTTAACCTGTTCGGCCTTGGACACCGCAAGCCCTACATTCTGCTGGGGCTGGTTGTACAGGCCCTGTGCCTGGTGATCGTACCATTCATTGACCCGGCCAAATATTACTGGGGGTTTGTGGCGCTGGCTTTCATCCTGCAAATGGGCATGGCGCTTTATGACACCTGCACCGACGGGCTGGCCCTGGATACCACCCCGGAAGAGGAACAAGGCACCATCCAGTCCTTTATGGTTGGCGGACGCGCCCTGGGTGTGGTCGTTACGGCCTCGGCGGTCGGCTTGCTGGCCCAGAACGTATCCTGGACGGCGGTCTTCTGGCTGCTGGCCGTGTTCACCTTGATCCCCATTCCGATGGTGCTGGGAGTCAAGGAAGCCGAGCGGCCAGTGGAGCGTGAATTTGACTGGAAAGCCTTTGCGGCCTTCAAACAAAAGACGGTCATCGCCCTGGCCGGGCTGGGCTTTGTCTTTTTTCTGATCATTGCTGGCGCCAACCAGATCGTCAACCCTTATTTACAGGAACGCTTTGACATTTCCCTCAGTCAGGCCGGTTACCTGACCACCGTGTGGGGCATTGGCGTGGTGCTGGGCAGCGCGGTTTCCGGCTGGTTGATCAGCCGGGTGGGTCGCAAACGTGCCACCTGGATCTCGATCGGCATCTCGGTGGTGGGCATTTTGCCGCTGGCATTCATTCCGGCTGCCTGGTGGGCCTGGCTGCTGGTAGGGCTGTTTGGACTGGCCTATGGCACCTATCAAACCGTTTATTTTGCCCTGGCAATGGGCTACACCGATACGCGCATTGCCGCTTCAATGTTCTCGATCCTGATGGCGGTGACCAATGTGGCCCAGGGGGCGGGCATGGCCCTGAGCGGCTTTCTGGCCGACTCGGCCTTTGGCTATGCCGGTGCATTTCTGCTGCTGGCGCTGCTGAACATCGCAGCCATTCCTTTCATGCCGCTCATCTTCGGCAAGAGGCAGGCAGCTCTGCAAGGCGCGGTTTAACCGTCTGAAAACGTTCGTACCTCTCGCTTATTAAAAACTCACACAGCCTGCTGCTTTGCTCCGGGCTGCGTTGAGGGGAAGCAACAAACCATATGTGGATCTTCTTCACCCAGGGCTTTGCCATGGGCCTGTATGCCGCCCTGCAGCCTGGCCCATTCCAGACCTACCTGCTTTCCGAGACCCTGCGCCGCGGCTGGCGCAAGGCCCTGCCCATGGCCCTGGCTCCGCTGGTATCCGACCTGCCGCCCGTGCTGCTGACTCTGCTGGTGCTCTCCCGCATGCCGGCGGGGTTTCTGAACGGGCTGCGCATCGCCGGCGGATTGTTGATGCTCTACCTGGCGCGCGGAGCGTACCAGGCCTTTACCCGCAAGCAGGCAGACCCGCTGCCGCTGGATGAAACCCCGGCCAAAAGCCTGTTCAGCGCAGCGGCCATTAATCTGCTCAGCCCCAGTGTATACCTGTTCTGGACGACCATCGGCGCGCCCATTGTCCTGCAGGGCTGGCAGCAATCCCCCATGCATGGCCTGGCTTTTATTCTGGGTATGTACATGGTTTTCATCCCGTCTCTGGCCGCATTGATTATCCTCTTTGGCCAGACCGGCCGGCTGCCTGACAAAGCTCAAAAATGGATTGGCTATGGTCTGACTGTGCTGCTGGCCGGCATGGGGCTGTATCAGATCTGGTATGGGATAAACACATTGATGGGTTGAATGGAATGAAGCTTCTGCAAAGGGCGTTCACTTCGACAAGCTCAGTGAACGCCCTTTTTTATTCTTCCACGGGCAGGCCGGCAGCCACCCAGCCCTGGAAATTACCCAACAGGCGGTACACGGGCGAGAAGCCGTTGTTCACCAGTATCTCGGCTGCCTGGATGGCCGAAGCATCGCCATAGCAATACACCAGATGCGGTTTACTGGAGTCCAGTTCGTTCAGCCTGCCAGTCAGTTGGGGCAGCGGAATGTTGAGCGCCCCGGGCAAACGGCCGGCAGCCGACCCTGAAGACACATCCACGATCACCAGATCGGGGGTGGATTCCATCAATTCCAGCACAGCCTGTGCATCCAGTTCGATATACCCTGCATTTTGCGAAGAGGCCGGGGCCAGATCAACCACCTGGCTGTCTGCCGCCACTGCCGGCAGGGTTTGTGGCTCAAGCGCCGCCTGTTTTGGGCTGCATGCTGTCAATACAAGCAGGCCAATCACCGCGATCCATTGTATGTTTTTCATGATGTCCATCCTTTAGGTAAGTGCAAACTTTTCCCTATCATACCATATTTGATAATTTTTATCTTATTTTATAAATTTGCTATAGCTGGAACGCTCAGGACAATTGCAGCTCAATTTATTATTGCTAAAAATGAATGATTACCCCTCAGGAACTCTGCTCATCGCGCCTCTTGCGGAAAAGAGGTACAATAATCCGGGGTAACCACTTCCGCCAAAACCAATCTTTTGAGGCCAAATCATGAATCCATTCCTGCTGTTGCTGCTTGCCGTTCTGCTCATCGTTGTGTTCATCGTCCTGCTCAGAACCATGACCTTCACCAAAACCTGGCAGCCCATTCCCGCTGAGGACAGCATTGCGGTTGACCCCTCTCTGGCAGCCGAACATCTTTCCAAAGCCATTCAGATCGAAACCGTTTCCTTCAAGGAAGGCCAACCCCCGGCCAGCGAAACCCTGCTGGCCTTGCATCAATTGTTGGCAGAGATGTACCCTTTGGTGCACAAACGCCTTGTACGCCAGATGATCAACGACTACAGTCTGTTCTACACCTGGCAGGGCACCCGGCCAGAACTGCCCGGGGTGCTTTTCATGGCGCATCAGGATGTGGTTCCGGCCGACCCGGCCACTCTGGAAGCCTGGACCCACCCGCCCTTCAGCGGAAAGATCACCGAGGACAGTGTTTGGGGGCGCGGCACGCTGGACATCAAAAGCCAGATCATCGGCACACTGGAAGCAGTGGAAGAACTGCTCAAGGCTGGATACCAACCGGAGCGCACCATCTATCTGGCTTACGGTCATGATGAGGAAATCGGCGGCCTGCAAGGCGCAGCCAAAGTTGCCGCTTACATGGAAGCACAGGGCATCCGCCTGGAGGCTGTGCTGGACGAAGGCGGCGTGGTGGCCGAAGGCATGCTGCCAGGCGTGGATGTGCCCCTGGCTTTGGTGGGCATTGGCGAAAAAGGTTACCTGAGTCTGGAGCTTTCGGTGGAGGCTGAACCTGGTCATTCCTCCACTCCGCCGCGCAATACCGCCATTGGCATCCTGGCACGGGCCATCACCCGCCTGGAAAGCAATCCTCTGCCGGCACAGCTCTACATCCTCCAAAATCTTTTCCAGGCGGCGGGCAAACAGGCGCCTTTCCTGTACCGGCTGGTGTTCGCCAACCTGTGGCTGACCGGAGGCATTGTGCAGCGCATGATGGCTGCCAAAGGTGAGACCAATGCTCTCATTCGCACCACCACGGCTGCCACCATGATCTCGGGCGGGGTCAAGGACAATATCCTGCCGCGCGAAGCACGGGCAACGGTCAACTTCCGCCTCATGCCGGGGGATACCATTGAAAGCATTACGACTGTCGTACGCCGGATCATCAATGACGAAAGGGTGCGCCTGCCGGAAGATTTAAGCCTGGCTGGCTGGGATCCTTCTCCCCTTTCGCCGGTGGATGTGCCTGCCTATCACTTGTTGGAAAAGACCATCCGCCAGTCGTTCGAGAATTTTCCCGTCTCGCCCTACCTGATGCTGGGTGCTTCGGATGCCCGTAACTATCACAACGTTTGTGACCATGTATACCGCTTCATGCCCCTGCTCATGAAATCGGAAGACCTGAAACTGATTCACGGTATAGATGAACACATCAACATTGAAGGGCTGCAGAAGATGGTGCAGTTTTATGCGCTCCTGATGCAGACCTGGAGCAAGGCTGCCGAATAAGAGTCCTGCCTCTTTAATTGATCAAACCGGTCACTTCGACCCCCATACGGGGATGATACAAGCTCAGTGACCGGTTTGATTATTTAATGTGAGTTAGGTTTAGCGATAACACTTTGACGTATTGTCGTTGCGAGACCCCTAAAGGGGTCGAAGCAATCTCCTTTGCTTGCAGCGTCATTCCTTTGTTAATTTCAATGATCCCAAATTCACGTTATTGACTGCAGGCCGCCTGCTAATGAAGGCGATGATTCAGCAGGGGTAATTTTTGGAAGAAAAAATTCACGGTTCAGGCGACTTCGCCTGCCATGAAGGCCACGCTGATCGTGCCCGGGCCGACATGGCTGCCCACCACCGGGCTGACATGGGTCAGAATGCTTTCCACCGGTTGGAAGGCCTTCTCCAGCCGGGCTTTGTATTCCTCGGCAAGTTCGGGAACGCCGGCATGGAAAACGGCAATACGCACCGGTGTGCGCCCGTCAATTCTTTTCTCCACCAGTTGCTGCATCCGTTCCAGGGCCTTGCGTTGTGAAATGACACTGCCCACAGCTTCGATCTTGCCCTCGCGGATCTCCAAAAGCGGTTTGAGGTTCAGGGCGGTTCCCATCAGCCGTTTGGCGGTGTTGATGCGTCCGCCGCGGTGCAGGAATTCGAGGGTGTCCACTGTAAAATACACCCCAATCAGATCATAGACTTTTTCCGCCAGCTCCCGGCATTCGGCCAGACTGGCTCCGGCCTCAATCGCCCGCGCCACGGTCAACACCTGAAAACCCAGCGCCATCGAAACCAGCTTGGTGTCGAGCAGGGCGATCTTGTCGGTATTCAGATTCTTGATGGCCTGCACTGCCGAGGCATGGGTGGCTGACAGGCCGCTGGAAATGGGCAGCACAATGATCTCGCGGCCTTCGGCCAGCAATTTTTCAAACAGGGACTGGAATTCATGCACTGTTACCTGGCTGGTGGTGGGCAGGGTCTCTGCCACAGCCAGTTTGGTGTAAAATTCCTCGGCCTGAATGTCCACCCCGTCGCGGTAGACCTGCTCGCCCCACAACAAGGACAGGGGCAGCACATGCAGATCGTATTGTTCCACCAGTTCTGGCGGCAGGTAGGCGCTGCTGTCGGTAACAATGGAAATTTTCGTATTCATTTTTTACTCTCCGTTATTCGAATAATAGATAAAGGCTTGACAGCCGCCGGGACGTTGTTCCTGGACGACCGGAGTGATCAGGCTGCTCGCTGGCGCAGGCAAGCGATGGTCCACAACGATGGGGTGAGCCTGATAGAAAAATTATACCTTATGAAAAGAGCGGACGGTTACCAAAACCGTTCCCCAAAATCGTGCGGATGAACTGACATCAGGCCCTGACACGAAAGAGACCATCAATCTCTTGCGCCGCAGGCAAGTCTTGCGTAAGATAAAGGCAACAGGAGGTGACAGATGAACGATATGTTGACCTATTACGGACATGCAGCCTGGGGGCTGGAGACCGGTGGTTTCCGCTTGCTGGTTGACCCGTATTTTTCCGGAAATCCGGCGGCGACAGTGAAACCGGAAGATGTGAGCGCTGATTTCATTCTGGTGACTCATGGGCATGGCGATCATATCGGCGACACGGTGCAGATCGCCAAACGCTGCGCGGCGCTGGTCATCGCGGTGCCCGAGGTTGCCCGCTGGCTGCAAAAGCAGGGAGTTAAAACCCATGCCCAGCAGTTGGGCGGCGGCTTCCACCATCCATTTGGTTACCTGAAAATGACCCTGGCTTTGCATTCCTCCAGCCTGCCAGACGGCAGCTATGGCGGCAACCCGGCCGGCTACCTGTTGACCACCCTGGGTGGCAAGAAATTCTACTTCGCCGGTGACACCGGCCTTTTCGGCGACATGCGCCTGATTGGTGAGGAGGGTGTGGATGTGGCCATCCTGCCGATTGGCGACAATTACACCATGGGGCCGGATGACGCCCTGCGGGCGGTGAAGCTGCTCACGCCCAAACACGTCATTCCCATGCATTACAACACCTGGGACTTGATCGCCCAGGATGTGCAGGCCTGGGCAAGGCGGGTGGCAGCAGACACAAAAATCTATACGCATATCCTCCGGCCCGGCGAAGCCTGGGAACTGGAGTAAGGCTGGGCTGGCATTGTGAACGAGTGAAACGAGAGCGGCAATCCCCTGACAAGCCACACTCGCTTGCCAGGGGATTGCCAAGACAAATTGAAATCGGTCGCTTTGGCTTACCCATTCGGGTATGATGTCAACCAGCTCAGCCTCCGCTTTTTGTCCCTCCTCCCCCTATCTGATAGCTTTTGCAAGTCCCAATCCCTTAAACTCATTTGCATGACCTCAAAATTCTATGAACTTTCGCTGGCTGAGCGTTTGCAGCAGCTCGGTGAAACCGGGCTGACAGCAGACGATCTGTCTGCATTGAGCGGAGAAAGCGGACTGACGGCAGAGCAAGCCGACCACATGATCGAGAACGTGGTCGGCACATACGCCCTGCCGCTCGGCATTGCCCGTAATTTCGTGGTCAACGGACGGGCGGTGCTGGTGCCAATGGTGATCGAAGAACCCTCGGTGGTGGCAGCAGCTTCATTCATGGCGAAACTGGCTGCGGCTGGCGGTGGTTTCACTGCCAAGGCCGACCCGCCAGAAATGATCGGCCAGATGCAGGTGCTGGACGTACCAGACCTGGAAACTGCCCGTGAGCGCTTGCTGGCTGCCCGTGAAGAACTGCTGGCCGAAGCCGCGCAGATCGACCCGGTGCTGCTGCGCCTGGGCGGCGGGCCGCGCGACTTGCAGGTGCGCCTGCTGCCGGATGCGCCTAACGGCCCGCTGCTGGTGGTACACCTGGTGTACGATGTGCGCGATGCCATGGGCGCCAACGCGGTCAACACCGCTGTGGAGCGACTGGCGCCGCGTGTGGAAGAACTCACCGGCGGACGGGTGCTGCTGCGCATCCTGAGCAACCTGGCCGACCGCCGTCTGGTGCGCGTGCGCTGCACCGTGCCCCTGCAAGCCCTGGCCTTCAATGACTTTGCCCCCGAAACCGTGCGGGATGGCATTCTGGATGCGTGGGCCTTTGCCGCCGCCGACCCCTACCGTGCCGCCACCCATAACAAAGGCATCATGAACGGCGTGGACGCGGTGGTGCTGGCAACAGGCAACGACTGGCGGGCAGTGGAAGCCGGGGCGCATGCCTATGCCGCCCGCAGCGGGCGCTACACCAGCCTGACCACCTGGAGCAAGGATGAACACAGCAACCTGACCGGGCTGCTGGAAATGCCGATGGCCGTGGGCATTGTCGGCGGGGCAACGCGGGTACACCCGGGGGCGCAAGCCGCCCTGAGACTGATGGGCGTGAAAACAGCAGTCGAGCTGGCCGAGATCATTGGCGCAGTCGGCCTGGCCCAAAATCTGGCCGCCCTGCGGGCGCTGGCAACCGAGGGCATTCAACGCGGCCACATGAGCCTGCACGCCCGCCAGGTGGCGGTTGCCGCCGGGGCGCAAGACGACCAGATTGAACGTCTTGCGGCACAATTGGTGGCAGAAAAGACCGTGCGCATCGACCGGGCCGAGGAAATTCTGCGTTCCTGGCGCGGATAGCGTTACCTGCAAAGGATTGGAGCACTAAAAAATTATCAATGTCATTGTGAAGACGAAGGACGAAGCAAGCTCCTTGCTGGCGATTGAGATCGCTCACCCGCCCTGGGTGCTGGTGCCAGGGAGTGTCGTCGGCCAAAAGCCTCCTTTATAATGCCCGAAGGGGTACGCAATTACAAAACCATAGACGATTTACACTCAGTAGATGAGCGAGGAGTAATTATGGAAGAAACCACACACAACGAGAGTGAAGCATTGTTGTTGAAACCGGAGCGCAAGGTAGGCATTGTGGGATATGGCGCCTATGTGCCGCGCTACCGTCTGCCAGCAGCCGAGATCACCCGCATCTGGAAAGCGGATGAGGGTGGCACGCCGGTCAAGGAAAAAGCTGTGCCCGGTCTGGATGAAGATGTGGTGACCATGTCGATCGAGGCGGCGCGCAATGCCCTGGCCCGGGCGCAGATCAGTCCACAGGCACTGCGTGCGGTGTGGGTCGGCTCCGAATCGCACCCGTATGCGGTCAAGCCCAGCGGCACGCTGGTAGCCGAGGCGATCGGGGCGGTACCCAGCATTTCGGCTGGCGATTGGGAATTTGCCTGCAAGGCCGGCAGCGAAGCCATGGTGGCCGCCATGGGCCTGGTCGGTTCGCACATGGCGAACTACGCCCTGGCGATCGGCATGGACACCGCCCAGGGACGCCCGGGGGACGCCCTCGAATACACCGCGGCGGCTGGCGGGGCAGCTTTTATCATCGGTCCGGCCGAAGAGTCCCTGGCCGTGATCGAAGCCGCTTACTCTTATGTCACTGATACACCGGATTTCTGGCGGCGAGAGGGACAAAAATACCCCTCCCACGGACAACGTTTCACCGGCACCCCGGCCTATTTCAAGCACATCACTTCGGCGGCATCCACCCTGCTGGAAGGCACCCACAGTCAGCCTTCTGATTACCGCTTTGCCGTCTTTCACCAGCCCAACGCCAAGTTTCCGCAGAATGTGGCCAAAATGCTGGGCTTCAGCAAGGAACAGATTGAAACCGGTCTGCTCTCGCCCATGATCGGCAACACCTATGCCGGGGCGGCCCTGATCGGGCTTGCGGCCGTGCTGGATGTGGCCGAGCCGGGCAACAGGATCCTGGTCACTTCCTTTGGTTCAGGAGCAGGATCGGATGCCTTTGCCATCCGGGTAACGGATGCCATCCTGGAGCGGCGCGGCAAGGCGCCCTTCACCCAGGATTACATCCGCCGCCGTACGGAGATCGACTACGGTATGTATGTACGCTTGCGCCGCAAGCTGGCCGAGTGAGGGGGTTGCAATGACAGATGTGGTGATTGCTGGCATCGGCCAGACGCCGGTCGGCGAACACATGGACCTTTCGCTGCGCACCCTGGCAGCGCGCGCCATTCAGGCTGCCATACGGGACGCCGGCGGTCTGCGGCCGCAAGCCATGTATATCGGCAATTTCCTGGCGACGGTGATTTCGCGCCAGTCGAATCTGGGGGCGCTTTTCACCAGCAACAGCGGGCTGGAAGGCATTGAAGGCATCACCGTGGAAGCCGCCGGAGCCTCGGGCGCAGCGGCTTTCCGTATGGCCTATCTGGCGGTATCCTCCGGTTTCGTGGATGTAGCCATCGCGGTGGGCGCCGAGAAATGCACTGACGTACGAAATGAAGAGCTGGAATCAGCCATGATGCAGTCGGTGGAATACGACTATGAAGTCTCCAGCGGCCTGACCCTGACTGCCCAGGCGGCTTTGCTGACCCGGCGTTATATGCATGAATACAACCTCCCGCCGGACGGCCTGGCGGAGTTCTCGCTGCTGGCGCATGCCAACGCGGTCAATAACCCCAACGCCATCTACCGGCGGGCCATTACACCTGATGTCTATCACAAGGGCGGCATGGTCAGCACACCCCTGAATATTTTCGATGTGGCGCCCTATGCCGACGGTGCAGCAGCCGTCATCCTCACCCGTCCGGATGTGCTGACGAAGGGTGCACCCCAACGGCCGGTGCGAGTGGTGGGCTCCAGCCTGATCACCGACTCACTGGCCCTGCATGACCGTCACGATCTGCTGGCCTTCCGCGCCGCCGAGCTTTCGGTGGAAGGCGCCTGCCGCCAGGCGGGCATCCTGCCCGGCGATGTGGATTTCTTCGAACTGTTCGACGCCTTCACCATCTATGCCCTGCTCTCGCTGGAAGCAGCCGGTTTTGCCCGGCATGGCGAGGGCTGGAAACTGGGCAGGGAAGGCAAGCTGGCGTTGGGCGGCGAACTGCCCATCTCGGTGATGGGCGGCCTGAAAGGGCGCGGCCATCCGGTCGGGGCGACTGGCATCTACCAGATCGTGGAAGCGGTGCAGCAGCTACGCGGCCAGGCCGGTGCAAACCAAATCCCCGGTGTAAAGCGGGCACTGGTGCAGGCCCTGGGCGGAGCGGCCTCCACTGCTGTGACCCACGTGCTGAGTGTGTAGCGCGTCGTTGTTCCCCGAGCCTGTCGAGGGGAACAAATGAGAAGAACAATTCGGATCTGCCCCAGCCTCGACAAAGTCCAGCCTGTGCGTCGTTATTCCCCGAGCCTGTCGAGGGGAGCGGATAAGAAGAACAGACCGCGTAAATACAGCGTAAAAACAGGCCCTCTGAGACATTTTGAGAGCCAAAACCCACAAATTGAGAGTCTTTGAGAGTCGCAATCTCTTAAACTCAAAACCAGCACTATTTGAAATGGTTTAAGAAAGGAAGAAATCATGGAAAACCCTCGTCATTGGCGATTAAAGAAACAACGTTACTCTCTGGTGGGCAGCGTATGCCCGCATTGCAGTGCCAAACTCTTCCCCCCGCGTGAGGTCTGCCCGATGTGCGGCAACGGCGCTTATGCCCAGGAAGCTGTGCAGCAGGTCTCTCTGGTCAGCATGCCGCTTTCGCAGCATGCCGCTGCAGCCGACTAGGAAAGAACTGTTATGGAAAATCCGCGACACTGGCGGCTGAAGAAACAGCGCTACGGGCTGGTGGGTGAAGAATGCCCGCACTGCCACGAGAAGCTCTTCCCGCCGCGCGATGTGTGCCCCAACTGCGGCGGCGAAGCCAAAGAAGAATTCACCTTCAGCGGGCGGGGTGAGGTGTATTCCTTCACCAACCTGTACAGCGCCCCGGCCGGGTTTGAAGAATACGAACCCTACACCGTGGCCCTGATCAAGCTGGAAGAAGGCCCCGTACTGACCGCCCAACTGACCGACCTGGGTGACGAACCGGTCGAGATTGGCATGCCGGTTGAGATGGTCACCAGGCGATTGAGATCGGACGGCGACGACAGCGGGATTTTGATTTACGGGTATAAGTTCCGGCCGGTGTTGAAGTAAAGGTTTTTGAAATGTAGAGGCGCTCTCCCTAACGGGAGGGCGCTTTTTTTGTCGCGTTGAAGGTGGAGGTGAGTATAATGACTATCGTAAGGAAAAACAGATGAATCACAAGGTGTGAAGAGGGAGTCTAGCACTGGGAAGGAATTAATGAAAAAAAGTTGTCTTCAAGGAATACGAAAGAACACAGTGCTTATAATGATTATTTTCATTCTCGTTGCCCTGGTGATGAGTCTGAATCTTTATAGTTATTCCACATCACTTCCTTATAGTGATTATGGTATTGTGTCTCGGGGATTTCCATTTCCGATTTTGAAATCAGGGTCATCAATCTATGTTGGACATAATGGGCGGTTTGCACAGGCGGTTGGCGTAAAACACATTTTGGAGGCAACAGGAAAGAAAGGAGAATTCGAATTCTTTCTTCCAGGATTCGTCGCAGATCTGCTTTTTTATGGGATTTTGGGAAGCATCATTATTGTCCTGGATACGGATAAAGATTCATTGATCGACAAGGTGAAAAACACATTCATAAATAGTGGGATCCTGACAGGTGGCATCAAAATGTTATATTTGGGATTATTTGGTGTGATAGTGTTATTTATTGTGTTTATTTTTTTTACTGGCTTGTTTTCCTTTCTGATGGATACTCTGGGAATAATGTGGTGATTGGTAGTAGAATGAGTTGCCAAGCTGCTAAGTTCTTTCGTAAGGTTGGATGGGAAAAAGAAAGACCAATACCGGACAAGTGCAGGCGTTCGCCCACACTTTTGTGGATTCAGCCCCAGAAGTCGGATCTATGGTTTGGCTCTTTTCTGCCAAGTCCCGCACTTGCTGGTAACACCTGCCGTTGGGCAACTAAGAGAGAAAAATAATATGGATACAATGGATTTCGACGATTATCAGAATTTACTTCGCGGTGATCATGGAGATTACTACATTGGTCGATGGGAATACTACAAAGTGGTAATTGATATGATCCATCGCCAGAACCCCAAGACCGTGCTTGAATTGGGACCCGGGCAACATACCATCGTGAAAGGGTGCGATGTCATGCTGCGACCGGATGATGACAGTTGGGGCAAGCCCGTCAATGCGGTTGGACAAACTTATCTTCACGATGCAACAGAGAAACCATGGCCGATTTCAGACAAGTGGTACGACTTATTCATCGCCTTGCAAGTTTGGGAACACTTAAGTAATAAGCAAAGCCGTGCCTTTCGAGAGGCAATCCGCATCTCGAAAGCCGCCATTTTTAGTTTTCCGTATCTATGGGATTGCCCGAAGGATAACGCAAACTATCCAGAGCATCATGACATTGACGAGGAGCTTATTGCGGATTGGACCTTGAACCTAGAGCCAAAGGAAATGGTCAGAATTGCGAGGACGGGCTCCAAAGTAAGCAAGGGACCGCGGATTATTTATTACTGGGAATTTGCGTGATTGTCCAATCCTGAATACGGCGTGCACCCGACGGCTGGGAGTCTGCGCGTTTTCAGGCAATTTGCATGGCTCAAGGCTGCTTCGGTCAAATCGGCGGCGTCTTGTATCACCACCAGCGGGTAATGCAAACCGTTAAATCGATTCTCTAACTGTTGCGCGGACCGAGTCGTATGTATGGGTACACGCCTGTGCGCCTTTGGCGTAATTTCCGGCCGGTGCTTGCTGGTGCGCAGGAAATTTAAATAATCTTTCGACAAAAATGCGCCTTCCCGAAAATGGAGGGCGCTTCTCATTTCGATTTCGGGTAAAATCAAATCATCAGATCACCACCCAAAATAACTGACGCGCTGGTCTATCGCATCTGTAGCCAGGCGGAAGATTAAAATATCTTCCTGGAAGGAATAATCAGAAGATGAGCACATTATTCCCCGATACTCACCCCAAAATGGAAGCCCTGCAAATTAAATTATGGCGGGAAGCCAGCCCCACCCGGAAAATGCAAATGCTGGCGCAACTCAACCAATCGGCCCGTTTGTTAGCCCTGGCAGGTTTACGCTCGCAATATCCCCGGGCTGGCGAAGCTGAACTGCGCCGCAGGCTGGCGGGCCTGCTGCTTGGAGAAGAAATCGCATGTAAGGTCTATGGAGAACTGCCTGATGCAAAATGAACCGATTGAAGTCACAATCCAGGTCACACAGGTTCTCGAAAAACTGCACATACCTTATCTCATTGGCGGTTCACTTGCCAGTACCCTCTACGGCATGGTACGCACCACCCAGGATGCAGACATCGTGGCCATCATGCAGCCTGAGCATCTTGAGCCATTTGTTTCGGCCTTGAAAGATGAATTCTATGTGGACGACGAGATGATCGCCGAATCCATCCAACACCACTCCAGCTTTAACATCATTCATCGCGAGAGTATGTTCAAGGTGGATTTTTTCATCCCTCACCCGCGCCCTTTTTTACAATCTCAACTGGCTCGCGCTCAAAAACAAACCTTTCTTTTTGAATCAGAAGTCAGCGCAAAATTTAGCAGTCCCGAAGATATCATCCTGGCAAAACTCGAATGGTATCGTCTGGGCGGCGAGGTATCCGAGCGTCAATGGCGTGACATTCTTGGCGTGCTGAAAACGCGTGCCGGCAAACTCGACCTGGATTATCTGCGAAAATGGGCGATTGAACTCAAGATCAATGATTTACTGGAATGCGTCTTGAAAGAAATGGAATAAGGAAAGAAGATTTCACCGATAAAGTTGTTATCAGTTAGAAGGGCAAAAAAGTTGCGTTCCAAATAACAGAAGATCACCCAAACTCCCTGCGAAAGCCGGGGCGCATGCATGGGTACACGTCTGTGCGCCTTTGGCGTAAGTTCAGGCCGGTGATGAAGCAAAAAATCAAACGCTCTCCCTAACGGAAGGGCGTTTTTTATTGCCTGGAGAGTGGAGGTGAGTATAATAAAGGTATTCCAAAACCATCCACACCCGACCACACGCAGGCCTGTGCCCCGCAGGGGTGTAACGCAAACCGTTAGGCAACTGATAATCATGTCGCTACTGATCCAAGAAGTTCCTGTAACAAAGGCTCCAATGGAGCTACTGCTACTTGCCGATCCCTCGGAAGACAAGATTCGCTCCTACCTTTCAGGATCAAAGTGCTTCGTTGCTTCAATTGGTGCAGTTGTGGTTGGTGCATGCGTCGTACAGCCATGTGGCACAGACACACATGAGCTAATGAGCATCGCGGTTCACCCAGCCTACCAGAAGTCCGGATACGGCACAGCGCTATTGAAATGGGTTATTGATTTCTTTCGCAACGCTGGTGCACGACAGCTCGAGGTAGGCACCGGCACGTTCGGCTATCAACTCGCTTTCTACCAGCGGCATGGTTTTCGGGTTACAAGCATTGACCGCGACTTCTTTGTCAAGAACTACCCTGAGCCAATCTTTGAGGACGGAATACAGCTCTTTGACATGCTGCGTCTTACGCTGCGGTATTCGGGCAATGTTGCCTGACAATTCATTCAAGCCGACGCCGCTTCGTAGCGCGGCTTAATTCAGGCGTTAGATTGCCACTCTCACCTCTCCCCCGCGGACCGAGTCGGATGTACGGGTACACGCCTGTGCGCCTTTGGCGTAAATTCCAGCCAGTGATGCAGGCGCAATAATCAGGTAATCAGTGATAAGGAAGAGCTCTCCAGTCGGAGGGCTTTTTTGTTTTTGATTCAAATCGTGAAAAAAGCGGGAACAAATACCCTTCGCTTCGCTCGGGCACAGGTAGAACGAATCGGAAAAGTGGTGCGGAGGATTTGTTTCGATTCAAAGCCCATGAATTTGTGATATGAATCAACTCATTAACCGAATGGAGATGAGTGGTGGGCATATTCAATTGGCAAAGCGCAAATAAGAAAATTTGTTCTATGACAAACCGTTTGTCAATAGGGCAGAACTAATTCGCCATGATCTACCGGGAACATGAAATAAAAAGTCAAAAACAAACGAAGCTGGGAGCGCAAGGGCATGACCGTGTATACCCATCGAGGATACACACGGGTATAAGTTTAGACCGATTGGATTTGCACAACATTAATTTGAAGGGCAGCTTCACCTTACAAGTCTATTGCAAATGCAACTTAAATGTCTCGGCCTTTTCAGAAATCAAACTTTTCAACCAATACTTTAACTTACCTTTGTTTCATTTTGAATTTTCAGAAATCACCCCCCCCTTAATACTGTGGGTTGGTTTTGTAAAACAACCTGAGCCATTAACGTATGGGGGGGATTTTTAGGTAAGTATGGAAAGTAGATTAATCCCTCTTCTTTTGGCTTGGAAGGACAAGCACAATTTCTTCTCTCACTTCAGGATAAGATAATAGGTGATAATCAGCAGAGCTAGTATCGACACCAGCAATACCATGTTGCGTGTATTGTTAACCTTCTTCCAATGTCGCTCACGCAGCATCTGCCGTTTGCGTGCCTCAAAATAATCCGGCAGTTCGTACGCCACCCCCTTTAACTTTTCATTTGGATGATGCGGGCAGCGCCGCAGGGTATCCAGCTGCATCACTCCCTGGCAGCGTGGACAGTATGCCAGTGCCACTGCCTCTTTTGCATCCAGAAGCCTGGTGATCTCCTTTACCAGGTGTGCTTCCTTGCGTTCTAGTTTTGCCAACACCGCCAGTTTTCCCGCTGCAACATCCGCCGGGATAACTAGTTTCTCGTCACGTCCCTTGATCTTCGGATGCACTGGGCATTTTTTATCCTTGTTCAGTTCCACCACTGCTTTACAAGTGGGGCAGTAACCCAGAGCAACCGCAACGCCTGATAATAGCAGCGTTTCGATTGCTCCCCTGCGCATGCTCCAGCTGAAGGCATCACCTTGAAACCCTCCAAACACGCTCAGAAAATCCCCCTCAGACTTCCATGCGTCAGGGTCAAGTGCCAACGCCAATCGGTCTCGATCGGCGTTGGTCGAATCGCCAATCTTTTCGTACAGTGAACGGCGTTGTTTGAGCAGGGAATGTTGCATATTATCGGGTGCAAGCTCCAACGCGCTGGTCAGGTCCGCGATGGACTGGTTGATGTCGAGATACAGGTGGCGCGACGAGCGCATTTCATAGCGTTTGTACAAGGGGATTCTTCGTAGAGCCAACGTAAAAGCCAGGACCAGCGATACGAGAATGCCCACGCTCAGGCTAATTGGGTTGAGCCAAAAGCTTTCCGGGTTAGGTGCTCCTTCACGGAAGAAATTCCAGTACATCAAGTAAGCGCACACTCCGGCCAGTATCAGGAAGAAGAAAAGGAAGAATAGGCGTAGCCCTGCTCCCTGACCGGGTAGCAGATTTTTACCACATTTCTGACAGAGTTCTACATTCGTCGGGTTCTTTGCCTTGCACTTGGGACAATGGATGTGGGGTTCAGGTTGAACAAGCACAGAAGTGCCACTTTCGGTGATCTGTTGTGGGATTTGAGAACTCATTTTGACCTCCTAAGTAAGGAATTACTGGTACTTGAATTCCAAGCCAACATCAGACTTTCTTAATTTTCAACAGTCGAAAAATATTGGAAATATCCTCTATATTATAGCATTTTTGGCATTAGCGCATCTTGTTTTTTAGAATATTACTTGCCTGTATGAAGGTTGGCAAAGGTACATTGGTATTTCACATCCGCTATGATCAAAAACTGAATGCTCAACACCGTCTTCTTTCGTTAAATAATTTTCATTCGGCAAAGAATTTGAAATATGGCTGTTATCTATCTAAATAAACCAAGTTGCCACCTTGGTTTATTCGACAAAACAATCCATGCGAAATCTGGTAAAGTTTAGGTTACTGAAGCCAAAACCCAACCGGAGGATCGCATGGACACTCAAATTGTAGCAGTTTTTTGCTTG
>JAGVAB010000082.1 GCA_020060485.1 Anaerolineales bacterium | reverse complement strand
GTTCGCCACATTTTCAAAACCTCCTTGCCCTTCCAGCCTCACATAGGATATACTTTTGTCCATGCGCACTGATCTTCATTCGAGCTGGCTGGAAATTGACCTGGGGGCGATACGCAACAACGTGCGGGAAATGCAGCGCATCACCCAAAGGCCGGTGATGGCGGTGGTCAAGGCAAATGCATATGGTCACGGTCTCGAAGCAGTTGGCCAGGCAGTTGTGCAGGCCGGAGCAGCCTGGTGCGGCGTGGCGCGCATCGATGAGGCTCTTGATCTACGAAAAAGCGGGGTTGTCTGTCCGATCCTGGTGATGGGGTTTACCCCGCCGGAACGGGTGAAGGAAGCCCTGCAAGCAGACGTTTCGTTGACCGTTGACCTGCCGGAAGTGGCGGCGGCATATGCCTATTCAGCCAGTGCTGCGAATGAGGTGCTGAAATGCCATGTCAAAGTGGATACTGGCATGAGCCGATTGGGGATCGCGGTTGAAAATGGGGGGAGCTTGATCCGCTGGGTGTATGAGCATGAGCATTTGCTTTTGGAGGGCGTATTCACCCATTTTGCCAGGGCAGATGAACCGCAAGCGCTAACCACCAACCAGCAATTGGCAAAATTTCAGCGCCTGGTGGATGAGATTCAAGCGGATGGCATGCGCCCCCCCTGGGTGCATGCTGCTAATTCTGCTGCCGGGTTGTACTTCCCGGAGACGCGTTTTGACATGGTGCGACCAGGCATCGCCATTTATGGTCTGCATCCTTCACTTTTGGCGCCTTTGCCGGAAACGTTCCGCCCGGCCTTGAGCATGAAAACCCGGATCACCCATGTACGCAGTTTGCCGCCCGGTCAGGGAATCAGTTATGGTCATCGTTATGTGACCAATGCTCAGGAAAGGGTGGGTGCACTCGCCATTGGGTATGCAGACGGTTTCCGGCGTTGGCCGGGTAACAAGGCCCTGGTACGGGGCAGCGAAGTTTCTGTTGTGGGAACAGTCTGCATGGATCAATGTGTGGTCAGTCTGGAGGATGTACCTGAAGCCCGGGTCGGGGATGAAGTGGTGCTCCTTGGACGACAAGGACAGGCACATATTTCGGCTGAAAGGCTGGCTGAAGCCTGGGGCACGATTAATTACGAAGTAGTGTGCGGGATGGCATTCCGCTTGCCGAGGTTATATTACGACGGACAGGGTTCCCCTGTTTAGTCGATTCTGCCGATCAACGTCTCTGCATTGCAAGCGGTCGAGGTGCGCGGCGGGGTTGAAGGCATTTTTTTGGGAGAGAAAATATTTATGGAAGGACCGATAAGAACACGCTGGAATATTGCCGAAGTCGTTCCCCTGGCTGTGCAAGAAGAGCTGGCTGCCTATCCGGGTATCTTGCAGCAATTATTGTTCAACCGCGGTGTGGATACCTCCTCGGCGGCCGAACAGTACTTGCACGGGGCTGGTTCTCACCATGACCCGTTTGAACTTAAGAATATGGCGCAGGCGGTTGATCGTATCCAGGCCGCCATTGAGCGGGGAGAATTGATCGTCATTTATGGCGACTATGATGCTGACGGTGTAACTGCCACAGCCCTTCTCAGCCAGGTGCTGCTCCATTTGGGAGCGAATGTGCGCCCTTACATTCCCAACCGCTTCGAAGAGGGTTATGGGCTGAACATGGAGGCTCTTGAACGGCTGAGCCAAGAAGACTGCAAGTTGATCATCACCGTGGATTGTGGCATCCGCTCGGTTGCTGAAATTGCACATGCCTATGAATTGGGTATGGAGATGATCGTCAGCGATCATCATGAACCAAGTGCCAATATGCCAGACGTAGGTATCGTCATTTGCCCCAAACAGGAGGGTGATACCTATCCGGAAAAAAATCTGGCTGGTGTGGGGGTGGCTTTCAAGATCGCCGAGGCACTGGTGTCGAGGTACCCTTCGGCAGACTGCCATTTGGCGGATCTGCTTGATCTGGTGGCTGTGGGCACAGTGGCCGACCTGGTGCCCTTGACCGGTGAAAACCGCTCGCTGGTGCAGGCCGGCCTGGAGACGCTGCGCAGCGGCCGCCGCCAGGGTTTGTTTTCATTAATGCAGGCAGCCAACCTTGATGTGCAGCAGGTCGACGCTGGCAACATCGGGTTTGTGATCGGGCCGCGGATCAATGCTGCCGGCAGGCTCGATCAGGCTAACCCGGCTCTCGACTTACTGCTTTCCACAGACTTGCTGCAGGCCGGGTTTCTGTCTCAGCAGCTGGATGATCTCAATCGAGAACGAAAACAGATTACTACATGGATCCAGGAGGAGGCCGAAAAGCAGGCCAGGGAAGACGGCGATGATTTTCTGTTGTTTGCCGCACACCCGGATTTTAATGAGGGTGTGGTGGGGCTGGCGGCTTCCAGGTTGACCGAGTTCTTCTACCGCCCTTCGGTTGTGGGCCACCGCGGCCCGGATGTGACCCGCGCCTCTTGCCGCAGTATTCCTGAATTTCACATTACCCAGGCACTGGATGAATGCGCCGAACTCCTGGTGCGGCATGGCGGGCATGCCATGGCGGCCGGTTTCACAGTGCGCAATGAAAATCTGGATGAGTTGATGCGCCGGTTGAAGGAGATTGCCCGCCGGGAACTGGCAGGCCAGGAACTCTGCCCCGAATTGAAAGCGGATATGGAAATCGCTTTGCGCGATCTCAAGCCCGAAATTCTGAGCAGCATTGCGATGCTTGAACCTGTGGGGCACAAAAATCCGCCTGCCCGGTTTGTCTCGCGTAACCTGCGGGTCACCAATTGGCGTAAGGTTGGCGCAGATGGAAATCATTTAAAGCTGGCGGTAAGCGATGGTATGGTGTATTTTGATGCCATTGCTTTTCGTTTGGGACATTGGGGTAACGAGATGCCGGAATATGTTGATCTGCTTTTCAGTTATGAGACCAATGAATACAATGGAAGGGTATCCCTGCAATTGAATGTCAAGGATATCAAGTCTTCCGGCCTGGAAGACGGCTGAAAATTTCTTTTCCCAGGGATTTTAAACGCCGCCGAGGTGAGTGCCTGGCGGCGTTTTGTTTGGAAGAAGCACACACTTAGCTGGTTGAGGTGCGTGGTTTGGTTTCAAAAATACCGGAATAAGAAAAATCAGTCGATGAAGCGGTATTTGATCAGCGTCCAGATGGCTTCCAGGCCATCCCGCAGGCCGATCTTTTTACCTTCGGAAAAACCGCGCGGGTCATAATGGATGGGTACTTCCAGAATATGGATACCGCGTTTGAGAAATTTTGAGGTGATCTCTGGTTCCAATTCAAAGCGACGCGAGCGAAGCGGGATGTCATCCATCAGGCTGCGAAGGAAAGCCTTGTAACAGGTTTCCATATCGGTCAGGCGCTGGTTATAAAGCAGGTTGGTGAAAAAGGTCAGGGTTTTATTGCCTACCTTGCTCCAGAAAAGAAAGCCAGGGTCGGTGTTGCCCATAAAGCGTGAGCCATAGACCACCTGACTGCGGCCTTCTGCAATGGGTTTCAATAGAAGCGGGTAATCGTTGGGGTCATATTCCAGGTCTGCATCTTGAATGATGATCACATCACCAGAGGCGTTTTTGATGCCGGTGCGCACGGCAGCGCCCTTACCACTGTTCTTCTCGTGGAGGATGATCCTGACCCGGTCTGTATCAGCCAATTCGTGGAGCATCTGACGGGTACCATCAACTGACCCATCATCGACGATGATGATCTCGCTGACGACCTGCACTTGCTGAACACGTCTTAGAATTTCGTGGATGGTATCTCGTTCATTGAAGACGGGCATAATCACGGAAACATTCATGCCGAGATTATACAGGACGCAGGTCGAGTTCGCAAGGCGTGGAATGATTTCGAAAAAGCTTCCATCGGGGGAAGAAATTTGTAATGCAATTGAAAAGCGGGCTGCGGCAATTTCTTTTATTCCAAGCGGGCCGCGTGCTATAATTTAGCATATCTTAATGAATTCACCGGGTGGGAGGTTTTCTTGTGGTAAACAACTCAGCAGTGCCCAAAACGGACCCTACTTTGGGACAGCCGACATTCGTTCCTAAACCAATTACACAAATCGAGGATACGGGTCTTTCGATATTGTGGCTTCAGGACCACATTCTCAAGGTAATGTATTTTGAGGGATTCCTGTCTGGTTTTGCTGTTGCCGAAAAGATCGCTCTGCCTTTCTCTGGAATTGTGGATCAGATTCTGGAAGCGTTGAAGCGGGAAAAACTGGTTGAAGTGCGTTCTTCCCAGATGGGTTTGGGGGATGGAGCCTACCAGTATGCCATCACCGGGGCGGGTATTGCCCGGGCACGCGAAGCTCTGGAACGAAGCCAGTATGCTGGTCCAGCACCAGTGCCGCTGGAAAAATATATCGAAGCATGCCAGATGCAAAAACGCGGGCGATTTACAGTCACCAACCGCATGATGCGCAAAGTGCTTTCTACCATGGTGCTTTCCGAAAAAGCTTTCAGCCATTTGGGGCCGGCTGTCAATTCCGGCACATCCATTTTTTTGTATGGCCCTCCTGGAAATGGAAAGACCAGCATTGCCCAGGCGATTGGGGATTTGATCCTGACGCAAACGATGTACATTCCCTATTCCCTGTATGTGGAAGGCCAGGTCATCAAGCTCTATGATTCGGTAAACCACCGACTTGCTCCCGAAGAAGGCGTGACCTCACGCGGTACTGGCACTCTGCGTACAGGGATGCGTCGTGATCCGCGCTGGGTGCGCATCCGGCGGCCATTCATCATGGTCGGTGGCGAGCTGACCCTTTCCGGACTGGATCTGGTGTTTGATGATGTCAGCAAATTCTATGAGGCTCCCTATCAGGTGAAGGCCAATGGCGGCATTCTTTTGATCGATGATTTTGGACGCCAACAGGTACGTCCGCGGGATTTGTTGAACCGCTGGATCATTCCTCTGGAAAACCGGATCGATTACCTGACCTTGCACACTGGAAAGAAGATCGAATTGCCATTCGATGTGCTGGTGATTTTTTCAACCAACTTGCCGCCAAAAGATCTGGTGGATGAGGCTTTCCTGCGCCGCTTGCGCCACAAACTGGAGATTACAGATCCCAGTTTCGAGAATTACCGTCAAATCTTTCAACGGGTTGCCGAGCAAAAAGGGGTGGAGTACAACGATCAAGGGTTGGCCTACCTTTTGCAGGAGTGGTACATCAAGCGCAACCGAAAACTACGCGCTTCTCACCCCCGCGATCTTTGCGACCAGATATTGGATATTGCCGCATATCTGGGGGTCAAGGCCGAGATGTCGCGCGAATTACTCAATCATGCCGCAGAAGCATATTTTGTTGACCTATGAGGTCTTCAAGGATCATGTTCAGGCGAGATCCCTGCACCGCATCGAATGATCTGGTGATGCAGCAGTATGTTCATGCGCTGCGGAGATGTGAATGAATTCCCCTTGCCCGGGAAAACGCATTCTTCTGACCCTGGTACTGGTCAGCAGCCTGTTGGGATTCATGCCAAGCCCTGTCCAGGCAGTTGATGACCGCCAAATAGCAGGGCAGATCGATGATCTTTTGTCAAGAATGACCCCTGAAGAAAAAGTGGGTCAACTATTCATCACTGGCTTCAAAGGCAGCCGGGCTGATCAGAATACCATGATCAATGATCTGGTGAGCAACTATCATATTGGCGGAGTGGTGCTGTCGGCTGCCAATGACAATTTTGTGGGGGGAACGGAAACTATTTCGGAAGTTCATGGTTTGATCCAGTCATTGCAGCAGCTCGAATGGAGTGCCACCTTTCAGACGGATTCCGACACGGTCAGCGATGAAACACGCAGACCGGTTTATATGCCTCTGCTGATCGGTTTGACACAGGAAGGGGATGGAGCGCCTGGAGACCAGATCATCAGTGGACTGACGCCGATGCCTTCGGCCATGGCCATGGGGGCTACATGGAATAGTGAACTGGTTGAAGAGGTGGGCATTCTAACCGGAAAAGAGTTAAGCGCCCTGGGGATAAACCTGGTTTTCACCTCGGCGCTGGATGTGCTTGGGCCACAGGAAATGGGTGGCAGTGATGCGTTGGGAACACGCAGTCTGGGTGGGAATCCATTCTGGGTGGGCCGCCTGGGAAAAGCCTATATCAATGGCATTCATCAGGGAAGCAATGGCCGTATGCTGGTGGTAGCCAATGGCTTTCCGGGCAGTGGAAATGCCGATCGAAATCCATCCAGCCAGCTTGCGACCGTTCGGCGCACCATGGAACAATTGGATCAGCTTGAGCTAAAGCCATTTTATACGGTCACCGGTCTGGCTGGCAGTCCGGGGGAGATGGTGGATGGCCTGGTGGTTTCGCATATCCGTTACGCCGGGTTGCAGGGTAACATCCGCTCAACCACCCGGCCACTGAGTTTTGATGCCAATGCTCTTGAAAACTTGCTCTCCTTGCAGCCGCTGCAAAACTGGCGGACTTCAGGAGGGTTGCTGGTAAGTGACAATCTGGGCAGCCCGGCTGTTGTGCAATACTATAGCCTTAGCAGCCAGCGTTTTTCAGCGCATCAGGTTGCGCTGGGCGCATTTTTGGCGGGCCATGATGTATTGTATGTGGACAATTTCGTTGGCGCTGGAGATGAAAACGAATACATAACTCTGGTCAGCACGCTGGGCTTCTTTGCTCAAAAGTACAGGGAAGACCCGGCCTTTGCACAACGGGTGGATGGTGCTGTGCGGCGGATATTAACCAAGAAGTTGAAAATGTATCCTTCCTTGATCCTGGGGGCGGTGCTACCGCCGGAAGCTGGCCTTGAAGAACTTGGTCAGACCTATCAGACAGGATTCAAAGTTGCCCAGAACGCAGCCACATTAATCAGCCCCAACCCGGCAGAATTAGGCCTGGCTATTACCCGGCCACCGGGTTTGCGTGACCGGATCGTTTTCTTTACAGACACGAGAATTTCCCGTCAGTGTTCGACATGCAGCGGGGAGTTTATGCTGCCGGTCAACGGTTTTGAAAATGCAGTATTACAATTGTATGGTCCGCAGTCTGGTGGACTGGTATTCCAATATAATCTTTCCTCTTACAATTTTGCTGACCTGACCAGTTTTCTGGATGGCACACTGGAACCGAATGACGGACAGGATCGGTCGAGCCTTGAAGACGCCTTGCTGCAGGCAAACTGGATTGTATTTTCCATGCTGGATGTGGATGCTGATCGGCCTGAATCGCTGGCAGTTCACCGCCTGTTAACCGAACGGCCGGATTTGACCAACCAAAAGAATGTGATCGGTTTTGCTTTCAATGCGCCATTTTTTCTGGACGCCACTGATATTTCCAAAATGACAGCTTTTTATGGACTGTACAGCAAAACACCGGGCTTTGTGGATGTGGCTGCCCGCATTCTGTTTGATGAGTTGACCCCGATAGGATCTCTGCCGATATCGGTTTTGGGCAGCGGCTATGATTTGAACCGGGCTTTATCGCCTGAACCCAGCCAGGTTATCCCCTTGATGCTGGACAAGCCGGAAGACCAACAGCCGCAATTCACAAATGGTACTTCTGAAGCCATACCCTTGTTTGAGCAAGGGGATATTCTGCCACTGGTGGCTGGGAAGATCTATGATCGGAACCGGCGCATCGTGCAGGATGGCACACCAGTACAGTTCATCTTTACTTCCGGCGGTGAGGGTGGTTTGGTGCAGCGGGTTGACACCGTCACACAAGAGGGCATTGCCCGCACCACCTATCAGATCAAGTCCACCGGCTTGCTGCAAGTGCAGGTAACCAGTGGAGGGGCAATGACTTCCGAGATCCTCTTGCTGGACATTTCCCCCAGCGGTGCAGTGGCCATTACGGCCATTGTGCCAACTGCAATGGCTACGGAAGTCTTTGAACCCACATTGATCCCAAGCCCAACACCAGAAACGGTGCCGACCCCGGTTTTTGAAGAGCCTTCAGTCACGGAGCCCTTGCTTTCCTGGCTGGCTGCCATGTTTGTTATCTGGGGCGTGTCGTTCAGTATTTATTTCTGGGGACAGAAGCGGGCGGGAGTGATCTGGGGGCTGCGTTGGGGCCTGCTGGCAGCGGTGGGAGGCTTACTGATGTACATCTTTCTTTCACTCGGTTTTCCCGGTGGATTTCGGATAAGCGATCTTGGATTGTGGGCGCTGCTGACCAGCGTGATGCTGGGTGTGCTGGCTGGTTGGGGAGTTGGATGGTTGTGGCGGATGTTTCTTGTCCGGAGCAAATGAACGACACTCCAGTGTTAGCGCATCAGGGTCAGGAGCAGGCTGAGTGCCACCAAACTCATCGAAACCAACCACAGTGCGCGTTCCGGGGTTTTCCTGGTCAATTGCAGCAATGATTGATTGCGAAGCCGCGGGTTGGGAATGGTCTTGCGTTCACCAAACAGGCTCTGACGAAAAGAAGTGACGTTATCGGGGCGGTCATCGGGGTGAAGCTGCATGGCCCACAGGATAGCGCGCTCGGTGTCGGCGCTGATCTCGGAATTGATCTGCCGCGGGGGGATCAGACTGGTAGGGTCGAGGAAGCGCTCCCTGGCATCTGAAGGCGGGGTGTTGGTCAACAAGTGGTACAGGGTGGAACCAAAGGCGTAAATGTCGCTGCGCAAATCAGTGTGGCCGCCATCGCCGCCATATTGTTCAAGAGGGGTATACAGAGCTGTGCCCTGGCCTTGAATGACTGTGATGGTGACCTCTCCGGGGGCAAGCATCTTGACCAGACCAAAGTCCACCAGTTTCAACAGCCCGCTGGGGGTGAGCTTGAGATTGCTGGGCTTGATATCGCGGTGCAGGATGGGCGGAGATTGAGTATGGAGATAAAGCAGAGCATCGCACAGCTGGGCTGCCCAATTGAGAACCATTTCCTCATCCAAAAATTTATCTTCCTGGCGGGCTTCAATCATATGCGTGCGCAGGTCTTTGCCCGGCACAAAGTCCATCACCAGATAGTCCCGGCTGCCAATGGAGAAATAGTCCGAAACTTTTGGCAGATTGGGATGGTCCAGGCGCGCCAGGACGGTAGCTTCCCGCAGAAACTGTTCACGGTTCTTCTGAAGCAGTTCCGGGTCACCTGAGGATTCGTTTTCAACTTCTTTCAAGGCGCATTGACGGCCTTCCAAACGCAAATCATCGGAGAGGTAAATACTTCCCATACCTCCCTGACCGATGATCCGGCGGATGCGATAGCGGCCGCGCAACACCTCTCCGGCTTTTAAAGGGACAGGCATAATACAATACTTTCTTGTGAAGACTTCCACCAAATTTTACAACAGGCACGGATTATATTCGGCGTATTGATCTGTGCAGCAATCGGTGGTACGTTGGACGGTTGAAATTCCGCCTCTCTACTATTATTATACCGCCTTCTATCTTATAATCGAAGTGGATGGAAATGGGTTCTTTTGGAAGT
>JAGVAB010000115.1 GCA_020060485.1 Anaerolineales bacterium | reverse complement strand
GGGCGTGCCGCCGTCGATGGTGATCTCGATATTGCCGCGGCTGGTGAAGCGGGTGAAGAGCAGGCTCACCTGGCGGCCCTGAAAGGTCAGCGAGGCCGTGGCGCCGGGCTGGTTGGAATAGCGGATGGTCCCGCCAGAGGCAGCGCTGGCGCTCCAGGTTGTCCAACTGCCGGTCAGGGTCAGGTTGGGGTCATTTTCCTGGTAAGTGCCGGGGCCGACGGTTAACAGACGGCTGGCATCCGAGTGCGCCTGGATGGTTTGCAGGGGAAGCAAGGAAAACAAAAGGATCAATAATAGTGCTGCATGCAGATGAAGACGAGGAAGATTTTTCATGGCAATTCCCGGGTAATGATGGAATGAATAACTGTTCCCGGAGGATTGAGACGCACCGGCAACGATCGATAGGCACTTGTTTTAATGATAATGGAAAATGCTTGCCAGATAGCCGGTTTTTACAAAATTTTAACGATGTTTTTGCGCCCCAGAACAAGCCCATGAAAACGGTCAATCAGGCTGCAAATCGCGCGAGATCATGCGGTCGATCTTGCCCATGGGAAATTCATTGAGTTTGTCAATGGAAATCCAGCACAGATCGCTGGCTTGCAGGGCCTGGGGCTCGCCGCCTGTCAGGCGGGAGTGGAAGGCGTGCAGGGTAACCTTGAAATGCGTATAGGCGTGATGGTAAACCCCCAGCTCCTGCCCCACCTCAATCTGTGTGCCCAGTTCTTCCTGGATCTCGCGTTGCAGGGCCTGGGGCAGGCTTTCACCCTTCTCCTGTTTGCCGCCGGGGAACTCCCACAGACCGCCCAGCAGACCTTCGGGCGGCCGGCGGGCGATCAACACCAGGCCGTCTCGGTGGATGACAGCCGCGGTCACGGTGTAGTGCGGCACAGGTGGGCGGGCGTTCTTCACCGGACGCAGTTCCTGCAGACCGAGGGCAAATGCCTCGCATACGCTTTGCAGCGGGCAGTGTGCGCATTGCGGCCGGCGCGGGGTGCAGATGGTGGCCCCCAGGTCCATCAGGGCCTGGTTGTAATCTCCGGCCTGGCCGGCGGGCAGGTTCTGGCGGGCCAGTTGCCACAGTGTGCTCTCGGCTGGCGGGGTACGCAGGGGCAGGTCGATATTGAACAGACGCGCATACACCCGGCGAATATTGCCGTCAAGGGCAGCTTCATCCTGGCCGAAGGCGATCGAGGCGATCGCCCCGGCAGTGTAGGGGCCGATGCCGGGCAGGCTTAGCAGGTTCTGACGATCCACTGGCAGTTGGCCGCCATATTCCGTCATCACCAGGCGGGCGGCGCGGTGCAGGTTGCGGGCGCGGCTGTAATAGCCCAACCCCTCCCATTGTTGCAGCACGTCCTGCTGCGGGGCGGCGGCCAGGGCTTCCAGGCTGGGGAAATGCGCCATCCAGCGCTCAAAATAGGGCAGCACGGCTTCCACCCGGGTTTGCTGCAACATGATCTCTGACACCCAAACCCGGTATGGGCTGGGGTCATCCCGCCAGGGCAGGCGGCGGGCGTACTGGCGGTACCAGTCGAGCAGCAATTGGGCGATGCGGGAAGTCATGGGAGGATTCATCCAATCATCCAGGGATTAAACAAAGGCAGATGACGCGGGGTTCTCAGGCCAGGGCTGCCTGCGGGACGGCGTCATCTGCTTGCAGGGTATAGTTTATTAAAACTGAAAGCCGCGGCTGGCTTCCACCAGTTTGCACGAATAATTTTCCACAAAGCCCATCAGACTGTCGATCAATTGTTTCCAGTCGGATGAGCGCAGGATCTCTTCCGCCTGGTTTAGACTGGGGGCAAGGGCTGTAACCATGATCTGCGGCTCGTGACCATAGGCAGTCGCCCAGGCATCCCCAAGTTCAAAGCCCAGGCGCTGCACGCCGGGGATGAACTCACGGATAACGAATTCAAAATACTCTCGTTCCCGTTCAGGGATGATGTCCCAGTTCATGATCAGTTTGACAGCCAAGAGATGCTCCTCACGCTATGTTCAATTAAGACCTGGGGGTCAGCACGACCACTTTGGTGTCTTCCGGCAATGCCTTGGGGTTTTCGATCTTCAAAGAGGGCTCTGCGGTTACATCGCTCAGGCCCATTTCTTTAAGAAATTGATCCAGCGTATCCAGTTCGACCGAGGTCTCGGGAGTTTTGTAGTGCATGGGTACTACCAGGTTGGGCTCCAGCAGACTGATGATCTCGGAGGCTTTGGACGCATTCAGTCCGCTGCCGCCGCCCACCGGCACCAGGGCAACGTTGACACTGCCCAGCGCCTCGATCTCGGCCTGGCTTGGAATGTGATTCATGTTTCCCAAATGGGCTACGGTCAGGCCATTGTAATCAATCAGGTAGAGGGTGTTCTTCACCTCATTGGCGTTGCGATTTTTGCCATTGGTCTGCACGCCGGTGATGAACACATTGCCAATTTCATATTCGCCTGGACCAAGAATCTCGAAACCAGTGCCTTTAACAGCAGAGAGATTGCGATGTCCCGGCAGGTCACAAGAGCTGGTAACAATATCTGCTTTCAGTTTCAAGGGCGCATAGCCGATCTCGTCTGAATCAAAGGGGTCGGTGACCACCGAGGCCATGCCGCGCTCGCTAAATCGAAAACAAGAGTGTCCGTACCAGGTGATTTCTAAAGCCATTCTTCCTCCATGTTGGCCCGTTTGGGTTTGATTCTGCTTACCCCGGGCGACAGGTATGATTATAACGCAAAGGCCGCCGAGCGTGAAGCGGGCCGGGCAGAGCTTTCATGGCTTTCTCAAAGAAAAATTTTCAATTTGCTTCTTTTATTGATGGCACGAGGCCGGACGAAAGACGGTCTGTGCATCGTCGGGGTTTATTCACCCCACCCCTCGAACTCCCCTCCCCGCTGCTTGCGTGACTGGAATCCCAATGCATTCTTCTGCGGGAAGGGGATCTTTTTGTGCGGTGTTGAGCAGCGGCTTTGCCGCTGCTCAACACCGCACGTTTCTTTTCCTCCCCCGGCCTATGAAGGCTGATTTACAAATGCCATCCGTGCCGGGGGAGAAATGGCGGCAGAG
>JAGVAB010000048.1 GCA_020060485.1 Anaerolineales bacterium | reverse complement strand
TTGTGAGCCTCCTGTTTGATTTTGGTGTTGGAACCGCTATCTTAACAGGTTGGCTCTCTTTTTGCTATCCCTCTAACAACTTTTTAGTACACCCTTTTTTGAGCATGGTCTTGACGAGTTTTTGTATGCGTGCTATACTAATCGCCGCTAACAAAACAGAATATTTATTGATTGCGGGCATAGTTCAATTGGTAGAACACCTCCTTGCCAAGGAGAAGGTTACGGGTTCGAGTCCCGTTGCCCGCTCTTTTTTTAAACGGCGACGTGGCCAAGCTGGCTAAGGCAAGGGTCTGCAAAACCCTGATCATGGGTTCGAATCCCATCGTCGCCTCAGAAATAAATTAGACGCCCTGCGAGGGGCGTTTTTGATTCAGAGAGGCCGGTCATTGAGCCAGTTGAAGTGACCAGGAATAATGAATATAGGATCATGGGTTTGCCATCGAGGCACTGTGCGGACCCCATCGTCGCCTCAAAAATAAATCAGACGCCCTGCGAGGGGCGTTTTTGATTCAGAGAGGCCGGTCATTGAGCCAGTTGAAGTGACCAGGAATAATGAATGCAGGATCATGGGTTTGCCATCGAGGCACTGTGCGGACCCCATCGTCGCCTCAGAAATAAATCAGACGCCCTGCGAGGGGCGTTTTTGATTCAGAGAGGCCGGTCACTGAGCCAGTTGAGAAGTGGCCAGGAATACTGAATATAGGATCATGGGTTTGCCATCGAGGCACTGTGCGGACCCCATCGTCGCCTCAGAAATAAATTAGACGCCCTGCGAGGGGCGTTTTTGATTCAGAGAGGCCGGTCACTGGTTGTACAGATGTTGAGGCTGTATTGTATTCATGACATATGTCCTGTATATTGTGTGAAAATGCTGCATCTTTTCTGTATTGTGCTAATATTTAAGTGTGATCCTGCGCCAGGCAAGAGAAAGGAGAACCATGTCGGAACAAGCAGAAGGATGTATACAACCCTCACAAGGCCCGATTTTGGCAATGCCAGAAAAAAATCAGGCCAGTACAGTTGTGCAAAAGGAGGTGTCTATGACATTGGCACGGGTTGGAAAACCCGCCCCGGATTTTGAGTTAAGTGCTTTTCATGAGGGTGGGTTTAAGAATGTTAAGTTGTCTGATTCCAAAGGCAAATGGATTGTCGTCTGTTTCTATCCGGGCGATTTCACTTTTGTCTGACCGACTGAATTGTCGGCAGTTGCCGTCAAATATGATGAATTGCAGTCCCTGGGGGTAGAAGTTTTCGCGATCAGTACTGACAGCCGGTTTTCTCACAAGATCTGGCAAGAAGAAGAATTATCGAAGATGGTCGAAGGCGGTGTGCCTTTCCCGTTGTTGTCTGATGCAGGCGGCCGGGTGGGCAGCATCTACGGCGTTTATGACGAAGCGGCAGGCGTGGATATACGCGGCCGTTTTCTGATTGATCCCGATTTTGTGATCCGTTCGATGGAAGTCATGACCCCTGAAGTGGGCCGTAATGTAGCCGAATTGATTCGCCAGGTGTTGGCCTTCCAGCACGTGCGCGCCACTGGTGAGGTGACACCAGCCGGTTGGCAGCCAGGCAAACCTACTTTGAAGCCCGGACCCGAATTGGCTGGAAAAGTATGGAAGGTTTGGAAGCCTGAACAGGCGTGACCCACTGCGAATGATGATCCTGGCGCTGGCGTATTTTATCAAACAGGCTGCCCTGCAAATGGGGCGGCCTGTTTTTTAGTTGGTGAAGGGTCGATTCCTGACAGTTAAGACCGAAACAAGGCCGCAGTCTGGCAGCTTTGCAGGGGATACTGGCCGATGGCGGTTTCATCGGAGAGTACAACGCCGGCGTATCCATGTTGCAGAGCTTCGTATAGATAACAAATCTCGGAACGGGTGGGATCTGGCTGGCGGGTCATGTGTTCCAGTACCTGCCCGGCCATGATGACCGGCACAGGCATCTGGTGTACCAGCCCATTGAAAGCAGAGACCGTCTCGGCCAGTGCTCGCAGTCCCAGCTCTGCGCCCAGGTCTCCCCGGCAGACCCATAGCTCGTTGGCGGCATTTGTCATTTGCGGGGCAGTTTGCATCGCTTGCGGGCGTTCCAGTTTGGCAATCAGATAGGGGCAGGGGCCAAGAGCGGTACGGTAGGCGGTCATCTCGGCCGCATCCTTGATGTAGGATATGGCATAGCGGACAAAATCAAAATCCCGGGTTTGCAAGAGAATTGTCTGGTCTTTTTCGTTCAGCGCTTCCTGGCGGAACGTGCTGGCTGCCAGGGTGATGCCCTTGTGTGCGCTGAGTTCCCCGCCCTGGGTGACGGTGGCGGTGATGGTTTCGGCAGAGATGCTCTCGATTTTCAGACGCAGTTTGGCGTCGTTAAGGATGATCTCGCCGCTGGATGCGGCGGCAGCGAGGAAAAAGTCCTGGTGAGGAACAGGGAAGACGTCGCTTTGGTCACTGCTGACGGCATGGCGCAATTCGATTTGCTGGCCGGATTTCAAATTGGCAGCCGGCAGCTTGCCCAGTCGCCATTTGCTGCCTTGCAGGTCCAACACCACGGGGACGGAACTGCCCGAGGTGTGGAACATGTTCTCCAGCTTTTCGAGCCAGGTCAGGGTCTGTGGCAGCGAGAGGTGAGAGGTGTTCAGCCGGAAGGCAGTAACGCCAGTGGACAGCATGGCCTTCCACAAGGATGGGTCATCACTGGCGGGGCCGAGGGTGGCAATGATGTCATAGTTCATGAGGGTGAGGATCGCTTTCTGGTTTTCTGGCAACGATGCACAGATGACGGGTGGAATCGGTGAAGATTTTCAGGATTTCAAAAGCATGGAAAACCTGCCGCGCGCGTTCTTCGGTGAAGTAGTGATGGGGCAATCCGCGTTCACTGCCTGAAAGTGGAATGAAAGTTCCTGGTTCGATTTCCTTGATGTCAGGGCGATTGGGCGGGTAGAGGGGGGTGGAGATAAAGATCAGTCCGCCTGGTTTCAGCACGCGGTAGATCTCGTAGACTGCGTTTTCAACTTTGGCGAGGACGGCATGGTGAATGACTTGGGTGGAGAGGATGGCGTTAAAGCTGGCATCCGCGCAGGGCAGGGGATCGAGGAAATCCTGTACGCACAGTCCTGCCTGAAAGCCTTTCCTGGTTAGCCAGGCACGGGCAAGGTGCAGCCCGTGGTCAGAACGGTCGAAGCCATACATGTGGAAGCCCTGTTCGGCGAGTGCGACGAGATGGCGGCCGGTGCCGCAGCCCAGATCGAGGATCCTGGCTGGCGGGTCAGGCAGAGCAGCGATGAACTCGGGCAGAAATTCATGCGGCTCGGTGAAGATGTGCCCATCCTCGCGGAAGATGTTATCCCAGGTTTTGGAGGTGTCTTGCATGATGTTTTTGTTGTTTTACGTAGTTTAGTAGCTTCTAAAGTCGTTACAGTTTGCAGGGGTAACCACTAGAGTGGTACCTACAATGTTTGAACTGCGTTCCGGGTTATTCAAACAACTCTGCCACCATCTTGTCCATTTCCCGCAGGTATTTGGGGAAGTCGGCGGGAATGACATGGGGCTGATAGGTTTGCCAGGTGAGATCTTCCAGCATACGGCGCACAACGCGCCATTCCGGTCCGCGCGGCGAGGTTTGAGCTTCGGGAATCCAGTCAAGAGCGGCTGCCCACTGCGGGAAGCGCCGCTGGTATTCATCCAGCATCTGGATGGCAGTCTGACTGACGGGCAGGGCATTGGTGGCTTCCACCAGGTCAACCTGGTTGCGCGGTACAGACATCCAGCGGATGAAGAGCCACGAGGCAAGCTGCTCCTCCGGGCTGGAGGCCAGAATACCAAAGGAGGGGCCATAGGTCAGCACGCCCTGGTCTCCTTGCGGGCCAGGGAAGGGCAGGATGATCCACTGGTCCGGGTTTCCCAGACGGCGGTTGGTTTGGGCCTGGATGGTCAAGTCTTGCAGTGTACCGCTGTAGAACAGGGCATAGCGGTTGGCGAAGTATTCATAGGGTTCCGGCAGACGGCTGTTCCAGGCGCAGCCCTCGTCAAACAGGGCGCGCAGATAAGTGTACATGGCAATGGTTTCCTGGCTGTTGAAGCTGTGTTCTTCAAAATCCAGGTCTGGCAGGTCTGCGTCAAAGGCCAGCATCCAGCTCAAAGTGGTCAGGGGGTCCGTGTTGGTGATATAACCGCCTGTTCCGTTGTTTAGTCTGTCGTCATCATCCAGATTGGCCTGGGCTGCGGCGCAGGCCTGGGCCTGGAATTCAGCGCTGGTGGCCGGCGGCTGGTCAAAGCCCAGTTCTTTGGCCCAGCTCTGGTTGTAGAGCAGGACGCGTGCCGTGCGTTGAGCGGGGATGCCAAGCTGCCGCCCGTCAATTTGATCCTGCTGCCAGAAGACAGGTTGGAAATCATTAAGCTGGTCAGGCGGCAGCCCCCAATTTTGCGAGTTGATATAGGGATTCAGGTCGATGACAATGTTGTGATTCTTCTGCCAGCCGGCCAGTTGTTCGATGGAGGCGGCTACGATATGCGGGGTGGGGTCGTCTGCCGCCAAACTTTCGATGACCAGATCATACAAACCGCCGGCGCCGCCCGCGGCATGGGGTTCCACATGAATGCCCCACAGGTTGGTGGTGTTGAACTCAAAGGCCAGGTCGGCAAAACTCTGGGCGGCTGCGCCGCTCCACGGATGCCAGAAATGAACCACCAGGCCGCGCAGGTTGTCCGGGTTAACCAGCAGTTCAGCCGGCGTGGTCGGGGACGGGGAGGGGCGCTGCGGGCTGGCGGGCGAGGCGTAAGGTTTGGGAGTGGTGGCCGCAACCCCGGGCTGGTGTGTGCTGGCCGGGCTGCCATTGGGCAATACGCCTGGCTGGCAGGCGTTCAGGATCAGGGTGATCCCCAAAAGGAGATGAGGCCAAAAGATTTTCTTTGCTTTCATGGATTGCGCCTTTGTCTATCAGAATGCGTACCGGTAACCAAGTTCCTTTAGTTTAACTGAAATCGGGTTTGTTGACCATAGTATTTGCAGGGGGGTGCTGTGTGGGCTGGAAAACCAGGCGTAAATATCCATATTACATTAAAATAAGATTAGAATATCCAGATATATCTTGACAATTCGGATAAATATAGGTATATTATGTCTACAAACATAAACATTGAACAGTTTGAACTTTGAAAAAAATCTGATCGTTCTATATAAGGAGAATTGAAATGAAAAAGATATCGGTAGTTTCCCTTTCTGTATTGGTTGTTTTGGCCCTCGTTCTGGCGGCCTGTGCGCCGGCTGCTCCGGCCCCTGTCGCTCCTGCGCCTGCGGAGCCTATGCCCGCTGCTACCATGCCCGCCCCGGAACCTGAGCCCGAAGCCGAGCCCATGACAATCGTTGATGTTGCTGTGGCTGATGGCCGCTTTACAACCCTGGCTGCTGCCCTGGGCGCGGCTGGTCTGGTTGAGACCCTGCAGGGCGAAGGCCCCTTCACCGTTTTTGCTCCCACCGATGAAGCCTTTGCACAACTGCCCGAGGGTACAGTTGAGGCCCTTCTGGGTGATATTCCTGCCTTGACCGAAATTCTGCTCTACCATGTCGTTGCTGGCGAAGTGAAAGCGGCTGATGTGGTTGGCCTGTCCAGTGCCGATACCGTAGGCGGTATGCCGCTCAAGATCTCGGTTGAAGGCGACAAGGTCATGATCAATGGCGCCCAGGTACTCATCACCGACGTGATGGCTGACAACGGTGTGATCCATGTGATCGACTCGGTGCTGCTGCCTCCTGGTGACATTGTGGAAGTTGCTGTGGCTGATGGCCGCTTCACAACCCTGGCTGCTGCTCTTGGTGCGGCTGGACTGGTCGAAACCCTGCAAGGCGAAGGCCCCTTCACTGTCTTTGCCCCGACTGACGATGCTTTCGCCAAACTGCCGGAAGGTACAATTGATGCCCTGTTGGCGGACATCCCGACCCTGACCCAGATCCTGCTCTACCATGTTGCCCCAGGTTCCTACAAGGCATCTGAAGTTCTTGAAATGCCTGTCCTTCAGACAGCCCAGGGCGGTTCACTGATCGTCAAGCTGCAGGACGGCAAGGCCATGATCAATGACGCAGAGATCATCATCACAGATGTATTTGCCAAAAATGGTGTGATCCATGTGATCGATAGTGTAGTCACCCCCAAGGATATTGTTGACACCGCAGTAATGGATGGCCGCTTCAACACCCTGGCCACCGCCCTGACCGCCGCCGGTTTGGTGGACACCCTGAAAGGTGAAGGCCCCTTCACGGTCTTTGCCCCGACTGACGAAGCATTTGCCCAACTACCGGAAGGCACGATTGAAGCTCTGCTGGCAGATATCCCGACCCTGTCCAACATCCTCCTGTACCATGTGGTTTCTGGCAAGGTGATGGCAGCAGATGTAGTGGAACTGGAAAGTGCGGGCACGGTCCTTGGTGCTCCGGTCAGCATCAAGGTCATGGACGGCAAGGTTTACATCAACGAATCACAGGTGATCATTGCCGACATTGTGACCACAAATGGTGTCATCCACGTGATCGATGCAGTCCTTCTGCCTCCTCAGTAACAAACATGTGATTTCCTCCTCAACTCAAATCCCGTTTCTACAGAGCGCCCCAATTGGGGCGCTCTGATATTCTGAGAGGATCGGCCACTGAGCTCGTCGAAGTGACCGGTTTGATTAAAAACAGACTGGTCTTATTACGCTATTGTACTGATGACGTGCTTAATCAAAATCGGTGGGCCATTCGGGGTGTTCAAGATGGTCAAAAAATCGCTGGATCTGCCTTGGTAAAACCCGCGCAATAGACAGGGGCGGCAGGTCGGTTCTGTCAAAGAAGGCTGCGCCTTCGGTCTCTGCACTGTCCTCGGCGTGGCCGCCCAGCAATCTGCATTGGAAAAAGACTTTGTAGATATGATGAATGTAGGGCGTGTGTCCCTGGCGGTTGCGGTCGTAAAATGCCAGCATCTTGTCCGCTTTGACCTTGAACCCGGATTCCTCCAGCACTTCGCGTTCCACGGCTTCGCTGGGTGTGTCACCGACATCCGCCCAGCCACCGGGCAATGTCCAGCCGCCGTCGGACAGTTCCTTGACCAGCAGGATCTTGTTTTCATGAAAGACCACCCCGCGTACATCCACTTTTGGGGTGGCGTAACCACTTTCCGCAGCAAAGAGGGTCTGCACTTTGGGTACTTGCAGATGGCTGTGGCTGGCGACCATTTCGGCAGCGATGTCACTGACTGCCTGATAGCGTTCGATCTCAAAGGGGTTGGCCTGGTTGTATGCCAGGCCGCTCTGGGCAAGGGCTTGCAGGCGCTGGGCCCAATCCAGCCATTGGGGAGTAGACATGCTTTTTTTCCATCCTTTGTGTATTGTGTGCGAGGTCACTACCTGATTCGAATTCTATCATCAATCGCAGCCGGTTTTGTTTGTGAAATTGGCCTTTGGGATTTGCCATGAAACAGGAGCCCGACTGGCCGTTACGGGTGCATTAAAAGTATGTTGAAAATCACGCCCAAATTACTGCCGTTGCGAAGGAGCGACACTTGCACCGCACACACACTTGCCCTGGAGACAGTGTCAGGGAGTGCAGGTGAGCGACTGTGGCTGTGAAGCGTCCAGGCTGTGATGGGGATTGCTTCAGTCGCCGCTTTGCGGCTTCTTCGCCACGACAAAATCTACAACATTTTCGTGCTCCCGACCGTTACCAGGCGTTGCTCCACTTCCCAAAGAACCTGTATAATCTTTGCATGGCAGGGTGGTGTAAAATCATAACAGAAAGGCAAGGGAAGACCCATGAAACACAATCTGGAACATTTACTTTTGGAAGAGAAGCAGCTTCAATTTATTGAATTTAATGAAGACACGGCCTGGAAGATCGGCAGTTGGCTGGTGGCGTACGCCAGAGAAAAACAGCTTGCAATCACGATCGATATCCAACGCGGCGATCACCAGCTTTTCCACGCCAGCCGGCCGGGCACCAGCGCAGACAATGACGAATGGATCAAGCGCAAGGTGCGGCTGGTCAAGCGCTTTGGGCACAGCTCGTATTACATGGGCCAGTTATTGGCGCAGAGCAAGGAAAGCATTGAGAAAATGTTCCTGCTGCCCGAAAGTGAATATGCCCCGCATGGTGGTTGTTTTCCGATCATTGTGCGCGGAACGGGCATGGTGGGCACGATCACCGTATCTGGCTTGCCGCAAGAAGAAGATCACCGGCTTGTGGTTAGCGCAATTCAACAGTATCTGGAGGTAACGTAAATGTCACTTAATCCTGTCATTTCCATTTTGGGAAGGCGACTGCGGCTGGCGGTGGTTGGCGGCGGTCCTGGTTCTTTTATTGGCGCAATGCATCGTCAGGCTGCCCGGTTTGATGACAGGTTTGAAATTGTCGCCGGAATGCTTTCATCCAATCCCGAACGCGCCCGCAAAGCCGGCCTCGAAATTGGACTGGCGCCTGAGCGCGTCTATACCAGTGTGGCAGAGATGCTGGAGGTTGAGGCAAACCGTGATGACGGCGCCGATGTGATTGCAATCATGACGCCCAATGACAGCCACCATGCGATCAGCATGGCCAGTCTGGAGCGCGGTTTCGATGTGATCTGCGACAAACCTCTGACCAATTCCCTTGAGGATGCAGAAGAATTGCACCAGAAGGTGCTGGACAGCGGACTGGTATTTTGCCTGACGCACAACTACACTGGATATCCGATGGTGCGCCAGGCCAAAGCGATGGTCATGGATGGACAGCTCGGCGCCTTGCGTTTGGTGCAGGTGGAATATGTTCAGGGGGGCAGGGGGAATGAGGATATCGCAGACGATCCAAATCTGGATTGGCATTTTGATCCCGTGAGGAGCGGGCCTTCACTGGTGATGGGAGACATTGGCTCTCATGCGCACCACCTGCTGCGCTTTGTCAGCGGCCTGGAGGTGGTCGAGGTTGCCGCCGAGGCAGGCAGCATTGTGCCGGGGCGCGTGGTGCACGACTTTGCCGGGGCGCTGCTGCGCCTGGAGAATGGTGTGCGCGGAAGCTACTGGGTGACGCAGGCGGCAGTGGGTGTGGAGAATTGTCTGCGCATCCGGGTTAGCGGCAGCAAGGGCAGCCTGGAATGGATGCAGGAATTTCCCCAGGCGCTGACCTTCAAGCCGTTGAATGCGCCTTCGCAGAACAGGACGCCCAACGGGCCGGGCACCCTGCCCCTGACAGCCCGCTCTTGCCGCATCGCTCCTGGTCATCCGGGTGGATTCCACGAAGGTTTTGCCAATATCTACGCTGATGCCGCCGAAGTGATTGCTGCCCGACGGGCGGGCGTGGACCCCGACCCGCTGGCGATGTTCTTTCCCAATTCCTGGGACGGGCTGCAGGGCATGCGATTCATCTACAGTGTGGTCGAGTCCAGCAAGGCGAATGGGAAGTGGGTGGAGTGTTGAGTTCTCTGACAATGATCTGAATTTGAACATGTGCATGAAAGCCTATGCATTTGCTTGATTTGATATCCAGGAATATTTCCTATATTGAGGAAGGTTTTTGAATCTCATGGAAGATATTTTTCAAACCGCAGATGATCTCTTTGAATCCAATCCTAAAAAAGCTTTGGCATTGTATTCCCAGGCAGTAGAAGAATTTCCTGAAGATGTTAGAGGATATGTTGGCCTTGCCCGATGTTTCTACTCATTGAATCAATTAGATAAGGCGGTGGAAAATGCAGAGAAGGCGCTTGAGATAGACTCTTCCTCGGTAAAGGCATACCATGTGTTAACTTATGTTTCGGTATTACGTAAAGAGAAAGAAAAAGGATTTCTGAATGCAGAGAAGGCGTATTCTCTTGATCCTGGCTCTTACCAGTCACTGGTAAATTTTGGCGTTGTTAACATTGAAATAAAAAATTATGAAAAAAGTGCAGAGTTGTTTGAAAAAGCACTTAAACTTCAACCAGAAAATTCCGTGCTGCGACAAAAATTGATTGCAATTTACTTGCAGTTGAGAAAATGGGATGAGGCACAACTTGAATTAAATTTGCTACAAAAAAAACCTTTTTCTGTTGAAAAATTGTCTTTGCGGATCGGGAGTTCATTAAGAGTCCAATATAAAACATTGGAAAACTTTATGAAAGGAATTGCTATTGTTGGTATGCCTATTATTCTTCTCAGTGCAATATCGTTTCGCTATAAATTCCTTTTCATACTCTCTGAGATTTTACTCTTGCATTCGATCATTCTTACAATTAAAAGAAGAGAAATAGGAAAAATAAATAAGTTTGCCAGAATAATATATTTTGTTTTAGTCATGCTATTTGTCGCAAGGGTAGTAGTTTTTGAATGAGAAAATTCCATTATCTCACCAACTGGAGAGAGACTTGATATTATCGTATCGGGTGACGTTGTTTGCAGTGATTTTGCATTGACGGTGTGGAAACACGAAGGATGATTTTAGTAGGTAACAAGGAAATTTCTATGGTCGCCATCATTAAAGGTGAACGAATCGGAAAGACGGGCAAGCTGGTGATTGGCTGCTCGGCGGCCATTTTTGATGCGGCGCGTGAGCGGGTGTTGATCACCCGCCGCACAGACAACGGCCAGTGGTGCCTGCCCGGCGGGCATGTGGAGGCGGGCGAAAGCGTGGCCGAAGCCTGTGTGCGCGAGATTTTGGAGGAGACCGGCCTGGAAGTGGCAGTGGTGCGCCTGATCGGCATCTACTCCGACCCGCACCGGGTGGCGCAGTATGCCGACGGCAACCGCTACCATGCCATCACCCTGAATTTTGAGGCGCGCGTGGTGGGGGGCAGTCTGCGCACCAGCGACGAGACCAGCGAGGCGGGATTTTACACGCCAGAGGAGATCGCCGCCATGGATTTCATGATGCCGTTGTATGACCGCATCACGGATGCGTTTTTAGGGCAAGAGGCGGCAATCATTCGATAGGGGGTGAGCAAATAGAAAAAGGTGTATTGTGGCGGAAATGAACATGCGTTGCAGATTAAGGCATCAATGGAATCAGAGATGAATCCTGAAAATTATCATTGCATTGTTGTTAACCGCTTTCCTGTATAATATGTTTCGTTGATTATTAAAAATTATTGTTCTTATCCAATCGTTGGGCGGTCGTCTTACTACTATTCAGAGTAGCAAAAATGGAGAGGACATGATCACGAAACTCATCACCTGGTTTACGGAAGAACCTGCCATCAGTATGTTGATGATCACCACGGCGATCGTGCTGTTCAGTTCAACATTCAAGACGTATAAAGAATCAAATGGTAGCTTTTGGCCATGGATGCGGCGCATTATTGAGGCCTCGGTAAGTGCGATTCTGTTCATTGGCTTATTGTGGGCATTTCGAATGGTACTTAATGATAATATGCGCACATTTTATTCCACGCATGGCAGTTTGTCGGAGGTCAGTCGTGTCAGTGCCTGGTCGATTTGGGGACGCCCTCATACACAGGTTGAATTGACGGTCAACCATTTCCGTGAAGTTGAGATCGTTGAAGAATTGCCGCGCGAAGACATCACGAAGCTGCCTCTTTACCGCACGGTGAAAGAAGATCAGCAGGTGGAACAGAACAGCATCGTTGGTTTTGTGGGCGACATCCAGATGAAGCTAAGCGAGCGGAGAAAAGGGTATGCACTGTACAGCGGTTATGTGCTGGATGTGGTACTGCAATACGATGTTGTAAATGATACGGACATCGAAACGGAGGCTGTTTTCACTTTTCCGCTGTCGGCGGGGCAAACCCTGTTTGAGAACCTCATTATTCAGATGGATGACCGCGACCTCAGTGCCGACTTGCGGTTTGCTTCCGATGTCATCTCCTGGACGAGTGTTATGCAGCCGCACCAAGAGAGTGAAATTGTCATCACTTACTCTTCCCGCGGTATGGATCATTTTTATTACCAAATTCCCGTGCAGCGCGAGATCAAAAATTTTGTACTGACGCTTACCATTGACAGGCTGCCAGTTTCGTTGTTGAACTATCCTGATGGCGTGATAACTCCCACGAATATTCAGGCGACAGAGGACGGGAACGGGTCCATCCTCACCTGGGAGCTGGACCGGGCGGTGACCGTGGCGGGCATGGGGGTGGCGCTTCCGCAGCCGACCCAACCGGGCGCACAGGTGCTGCGTGTGCTGGTGCTGTCCTCGTACGCAATGACCCTGCTGGGGGCGATGCTTGCCCTAACCATGCTGATCTGGGGCATGCACGTGCGATTCCTGGACCTTTCCTTGCTGCTGGCGGTGTATTCGATGCAGTTCATCATCATGGCTGCCATCAGTGATTATTTCTTTGGGTTCTGGGGTTCGTTGCTTGTGGGGGCGGCGCTTACCATGTTTTTGGCGTATCTGCTTTTCCGAAAATTGCCGTCCCGCCCGCTGCGAATCATCATCTACGTTTTGGTAGGATTTTTCACGATCGTATACCCACTGTCTGGGCTTTTGTCGGAGCTGTCTCAGCAGGATGCTTTCAATATGCTGGTGCAGGTGGGGTTGATCCTGTATATCACAATTTTGTCACTATACTCAAGCCGTAAACTGGCGGAGATCGACACTTCGGCCACTGCGAGCGAATAATGGATTCCGTCAGGTCAATTCTGGCAAATTCGATTAATCGCGAAGCAATTGCCCTGCTGTGGCTTGTGATTGCAGCGGTGTTGTTGTTTGGCGTAACATTCCGCCGCAGCCAGGATGATGAGCGTGCATGGGTCTGGGGACGTCGTTTGCTGCATGCTTTTCTGCAGGCGGCACTGTTTGCCGGTGTGCTGGGCATGTTTTATTTTTTGCTGAACACTTCCTTTGATGTCTTTCAGAGGGTGAGCGGTTCGTTCACAAACAGTGGGAGTTTGAGTAACCGGGCCTGGAAGAAAGAACGCAATGCATATGGCGGTACTTTCATTCAGCGGGATTTGCAGGTCAGGCAATATGTTCCTATGTCAGTGGAGAAAGATGCTGTTCTGGAAGGGCAGACTATGCCGCTGCCGGATGGCAGTTTCGTGATTGAACAACAGGTTGCACAAACCAGCATTACCAGATTTCGCGGGTTAGTGGCATTGGAACTGGAAGACAGCCAGCATCAAATCGATACGTTCAATACTTACCGATTGCATGCCGATTACCAGTACACAATTGCGAATCCGGTGGACAGTGAAGTGCGGGCCGAATTCAGTTTTCCGCTTTCAAACGAGACGATCCTGTATGAAAATCTCGAAATTGAGATGGACGGGAAATCTGTTGCTTACCTCAGCGACGGTGCAGGCGCGGTCGGATGGGTACGGCAAATGCAGCCAGGCGAGAAAAGCACGGTGTCCATTCAATATACCGCTAAAGGCATGGACGGCTTCTTGTTTGAGGTGGTTGAACAACGTAAGATCACAGACTTTGAGTTGAGGATAGACCTGAATGGTGGGTGGGTACACCTGACTACCGAGCCACTGAATGGCGGGATCAAAATAGATGCGGAGTCTTACCCGATTATATGGACGATCCATGATTCCATCATGTTGCCACGCTTGGGCGTAACCTACATACAGGGGTGGCCCTACGCTCCTCGCCATGAAATGGTGAAAAGCTTGTCTTATTCAGGGCGTGCCTTGATCCTGTTTCTTTCGTTGGCGGTATTGACTTCAATCGTCTTCAGTGTGCCGTTTCAGCTTCGCCAAATCGTGTTGATGGCAGGCCTGTTTTCTGTTCCTTTTCTGATCCTGATGGCGGGGGGCGTTCCGGCGCCGTCCTGGGTTTCACAGGCTGGATTTGCCCGGTATCAGATCAACATGCTGCCTGTGCTTTCTTTGGTCTCTCTTGCGCTTGCTTTTTGGGCCCTTCCCAGGCAGCCGCGTCCGGTATTGATTCTGACCCTGGCGCTGATGGTGCTGTTTATGGCCGGGTATCCGCGTATTGGGCTGCTGATGGACGAGCAAAAGCGCAACGCAATTGAGGGTGGGATTCAGGTGGCGATGATCGCCTACGTGTTTGTCCTGACGCTTTTTGTGCGTATGCGGAGCTTGTCGCGGAAAAAGCAAGATTGAAGTGTGAAAAGTTGGATATTCGGCGGATGATAATCCGCTATTGGGTTGGAGGCAGCGATCATTCGGTAGGGTCCGTTTTTCTTCGCGACCTGGTACCATTGCGGGAATGAAGAGAAATGATCACGCCAAGCCGCAAAGAGTTGTTTCATTCATTTATTTCAGAAAGACCGTACGCTGAGCATGACGAAGCGCACGGTCTTTGCATTCTTCTGTCGCGCTGTTTTTGATTGCGATTTATTCATTCCCATTCGGGTTGAATCCCTTGCGCTCAAATTTGGCGAGCATGGCATCCATGGGGTCAAGGCCCAGAGCGTCGGCGAAGACGGTGAGCATCATCAGCACGTCGCCAACCTCGGCGGAGATATCGCGCTCACGGCCGGGGTTGTTGCGTACCCACTGGGCCTGCTGCTCAACAAAGGCGTCGGCCAGCTCGCCAACCTCACTGACCAGAAAGAGCAAAGCCTGGCCGGCATCGGGAGCGGTCAGGCCGCGAAATGCATAATAGGATCGAATAACTTCAGCCAGTTTGGGGGTATTGGTTTGCATGGTGCTCCTTGTGTGGGGATGAGATGGTGCAATTATACCTGCTGAAAAGCACAGATTTTAGGATTAACCACTTGACTGTGAAAAAAAACAATGATACAATCCAACTATAATACAATTATACAATGATACAAAAAATGGCAGGAAAATGATGTATGACAAAATAGAAGTTGATTTTCACAGCAAGGAACCGCTCTACTACCAGATTGAAGAGCAGATCAAATATTTAATCGCCTCGGCACAAGTAAAACCGGGTGACCAATTGCCCACCGTGCGTGACCTGGCAGAAGCGCTGGAGATCAACTTCAACACCATTGCGCGGGTCTATCGCCGTCTGGATCAGCAAGGGTATGTTTCCTCACAGCGCGGCCGGGGCTGCTATGTGCTTGACCGCAAAGTGCCGATCCTGGAAGAACGCCGCAAGCGGTTTGAGCAACTGGTACAAAATTTTGTCAGCCAGAGTCTGGAGTTGGGCATTGAAAAATATGAGATCCGCAGTGAGGTACTGCGCGTCTTGAGCGAAAAAGATGAAAAGCAATAATTTTCAGGAGAGAGAAAAATGTTTACCTATCAACCCAAAAAAACCTTTCTGACCAAGAACTTGATCATTGTTGTTCTGGTGGTCATCGGAACGTGGGCATGTTTGTACTTCCCGCTGTATTTCATCCTGCGCGAGGAGCGGGTGATCGACTATGCCAGCAAAGCCCTGTTCTGGTCAATCGTACCCAATCTGGTGTGGGGCCTCCCTCTTTTCTTGAGCATGTTTCCGGTGTACAAGCGCTATCGTTACGAACTGCTGGATGACGAGATCGTGGTTCATTCCGGCTGGCTGGTGCAGAAGGTGCGGCATGTGCCTTACCGGATGGTGACCAATATTGAGGTCAAGCGCGGTTTGCTCGATCGCTGGCTGGGCATCGGTACCCTGAATGTTGAGACGGCTGGCAATTCTGACCCCAGCAAGCAAGCCGAAGCGCGGCTGCAGGGTCTGGAAGATGTGTATGCAGTATATGAAGAGGTGGCGGCCTGCTTGCGGGCTTTTGATGAAGCCCAGCAATCTCAACCGTGGGGACGCACACGCCGGGCTGCAACCGCGGCAGATGCGGATGGTGAGGAGGATGTTCTGCAAGCCATTCTGGCGGAATTGAAAGGCATACGCGCCGAGATGTAAAATCACCCCTTTCCTTGTTCCTTCGGAACGCGTATGGTGAAATGCAAATTGAGGAGTGTAACGTCTGTGGTCATGTTTTTTGATTGCAGGCCAGAATATAAAAACCGTACGCTGAGCTTGTCGAAGCGTACGGTTTTTTTGGTGAACAGATTCACAAATGGTGCGTGTATTTTTTACGCCGGCTGTACCTGGCCGCGGAACTGGCTCCTATACAGATTGTAGTAAAAGCCTTGCAGGTCGAGCAGTTCCTCATGCGTGCCGCGCTCGATCAATTCGCCTTTGTCAATCACCAGCACCTGGTCGGCTTCGCGGATGGTGCTGAGGCGGTGGGCGATGACGAAACTGGTGCGGCCTTCCATCAAGCGCAGCAGCCCTTTCTGGATGCGCACTTCTGTGCGGGTATCCACACTGCTGGTAGCCTCATCCAGCACCAGGATGGCGGGGTCGGCCAGGATGGCGCGGGCGATAGCCAGCAACTGACGCTGTCCCTGACTGAGGTTGGAGGCGCGCTCGGAAAGCTCGGTGTCATAGCCCTGGGGCAGGTGGCGGATGAAATGATCGGCCTCGGCCAGTTTGGCAGCCTCGATCACTTCCGCATCACTGGCGTCCAGACGTCCATAACGGATATTGTCCATGACGGTGCCGGTGAAGAGAAAGGTGTCTTGCAGCACAATGCCCAGTTGGCGGCGCAGGTCTGCTTTCTTCACCTGGCTGATGTCTTTGCCGTCAATGGTGATGCGCCCGCTGTCAATGTCATAGAAACGGGTCAGCAGGTTGACGATGGTGGTTTTGCCTGCGCCGGTGGGGCCGACCAGGGCAAAGGTCTGGCCTGGATTGGCATGCAGACTGACGTCTTTCAAAACCGGCACATCTTTGAGATATCCAAAGTTAACGTGATCGAAGACAACTTCGCCCTGGATGTCCTTAAGTTCCATCGCATCCGGCTGATCGACCAGCTCCGGCTGCTTGTCCAGGATATCAAAGACCCGCTCGGCGCCGGCCAGTGCCGACTGAATGGTGTTGTACATATTGGCCACAGAACGCAATGGTTCGGTGAAACGCTGGCTGTAGCTGATGAAAGCCGCTACCGTGCCTACGGTCACAATGCCCTGCACGGCCAAAATGCCGCCTAAACCGGCAATGATGGCAATATTCAAGTGATTCATGATGCCGGTCAGCGGCATGAGCAGAAAGGCAAAGGTGTTGGCCTGGATGCTGCTTTTATATACCGTGTCATTGATCAGCTCAAAATCAAGCTTGGTATTTTCGGTGCGGCGGAAAGCCGAGACGACGCGCTGACCGCTGATCGATTCTTCGATCAAACCGTTCATTACGCCCAGGTCTTTTTGCAGGCTGCGAAAGCCGGAACGTGTGCGGCCGGCGATCGAACCGGTGATCACCACCATTAAGGGAACGGTGATCAAGGAAGCCAGGGCCAGCCAGACATTCAGAACGAACATGACGACCAGAATGCCAACCACGCTGATCAGGCTGCTCATCAATTGGGTCACGTTTTGCGAGATGGCACGGTTGATGGCGTCAATATCATTGGTCAGGCGGCTCATCAATTCGCCATGCGGGTTTTGGTCAAAGAAGCCGAGCGACAGTTTTTGAAGATGCTCAAACAAATTGCGGCGCAATTCCTGCAACATTTTTTGTGAAACATTGGCCATGATGTAATTGGCCGCCACCTGCCCGCCTGCGCTGAGGGCATACGTTGCAAACATGATCAGCACAATGCGCAGCAATCCACTGATGTCTTTTAACTTGAGATACCTGTCGATGGCCACACCCATCAGATAAGGAGCTACCAATCCGAGGGCGGTATACACGATCACCAGAACAAAGACAAAGATCAATGCTGGGGTGTGGGGTTTGAGATAGACTGCCAGCCGCTTGAGAGAAGTACGGGCATCTTTGGCTTTTTCAATGCGGCCGATGGCCCCTGGCCCGCGGGCCGGGCCGATGGGTGGTTTTGCTTGGGTTTGGTTTTGGTTACTCATGATCAATCACCTGCAATTGGGGTCGCAGTTTTGAGGCCGTTGCCCAATTGCGACTCGTAGATTTCTTGATAAATCGGGCTGTTGTGAATCAACTCGGCATGGGTGCCTTCCGCAGCAATGCGGCCATTGTCCAGGATGATGATCTTGTCGGCGGTCAGTACGGTGCTGATACGTTGGGCAATCACAAAACTGGTGGTGCTTTTCATGGCTTGCTGCAGTGCGTCCTGGATCTGGGCTTCGGTATCCACGTCCACCGCGCTGGTGCTGTCGTCCAGGATGAGGATGCGCGGCTTGACCAGCAGGGCGCGGGCGATGGCGATGCGCTGTTTTTGGCCGCCGGAGAGATTGGTGCCGCGCTGTTCGATGTGCGTGTCGTAGCCATCCGGCAGATTCATAATGAATTCATGGGCCTGGGCGGCTTTGGCAGCGGCGATCACTTCTTCTTCACTGGCGGTCATTCTGCCATAGCGGATATTGTCCCGCATGGTACCGCTGAACAGCACGGTTTCCTGCAGGGCAATTCCAGTCTGGGCCAGCAGGGAATCGCGCTTGATGTCACGCAGATCAACGCCATCCAGGGTGATGCGCCCTGCGCTGACATCGTAGAAACGCGGAATAAGATTCACCAGCGATGTTTTTCCCGAACCGGTGGAGCCCAGAATGGCCACGGTTTGTCCGGGCTTGGCCTCCAGGTTGATGTGATTAAGCACGGGTTCTGCGCAATTGGTGCCGTTGTAACTGAAGCAGACATCTTCAAATACCACATGTCCGCTGGTTTCTTCAATGCTGATGGCGGAAGGCCGGTCCTGGACTTCGGGTGTACTGTACATGACTTCGTTGATCCGTTCGGCCGAAGCTTCGGATGCGGCCAGGGTACCGATGATCATGGCCAGCATGAGCATGGGGAACATGGCGGTCATCAGGTAATTGATGAAGGCCATGATCTCGCCGATGGTCATACTGCCCTGGATCACTTGCAGACCGCCAAACCCGATAATGGCCACGCTGCCCAGGTTCAACAAAACCATCATCAATGGCATCAGTACAGCCATCAAGCGCATGGCGGCGATGTTTTGGCGGGTGAAGTCCTGATTGGCATCTGCGAAGCGTTCATTTTCATAATCAGCCCGGACAAATGCCTTGACCACACGTACCCCGGATAAATTTTCCTGCATGACGTTGTTCAGTCTGTCCAGCTTTTGTTGCAAAGCCAGAAAGATCTTTTGCAGTTTTCCGGCAAAGATGACGATCAGCACCAGAATGATGAGCATGAAGGGCAGCAGTTTGACGGCCAACTGGCTGTTGGTGGAAAACATCAGGATCATGCTGCCGGTCAGCAACACCAGGGCGCGCACGCTGAGATTGAGGATCAGACGCACAGCCATTTGTACCGAGGTGATATCGCTGGTCATGCGCACGATCAAATTGCCGGTGCGCAGATGGTCGAGGTTGCCAAAGGACAGTTCCTGAATCTTGTGGAACAGGTCTTTGCGCATGTCACGGGCAAAACCTTCAGCAACTCTTACCGAAACGAGGGTATTGCCAATGGCTACGCCCAGGTTGAGCAAGGAGATGCCAAGCATCAACAGCGCTGTCTGCCAGACAACCGTGAGATTGCCGGGTGTAACGCCCTGGTCAACAATGCGCTGGATCAATCTGGGAAGCGTCAACTCCAGAGCGACCATGATGATCATTAATGTCATGGTCAAAATGGCTGGCACCGTGTAAGGTTTTAGAAACCGTCTTAATCGAAGTATTTCATGCATGGTGATACTATTCTCCCTCTGTCTGACAGACACACTCTGCAGACTCATCGTTGGCAAATGCCTTGTACAGCAGGTCGAGACCCTGAATAATGGCCTCTATTTCGCTGGTGTTCAGGTTTTTCAGTTTTTCAAAGAAAAGCTGCTGTTTCAGTTCACCCATTTTCTTCCAGGCTGTCTGGCCCTTCTCGGTCATTTCCAGCAGGATGGAGCGGCGGTCTGTAGTGCCCCGTGTTCGTGAGACCAGGCCCAGGTTGACAAGATCGTCTACATGGCGGCTGATGGCCGGCAGGCTGACCCTTTCGCTGGCGGCGATATCGCTGAGAGATTTTGCACCGCGATGGATGTTTCGCAGAATGTGAAATTGGGCCGGGGTTAATTGAAGATCATCGCTGAACAACTCTTGCTGGGTTAACTGGCGGTTGGCATGCAGGATGGCGGGCAGGGTGCGCCACAAGGCACGCTCGCATCTTTGCAGGGTGTCTTCGGAAACAGTTCCTGGGTTCATCTGTTTTCTCCATAAGGTCAAGACCACTTAACATCGTTAATAGTTCACAATGTTAATATTTAACAACGTTAAGCATTATACTCCTGTCAAGCGGTTTGTCAAGAGATTTTTCTGGCCAATTGGTCAGATATCACCTGGTCATTTGGCCGATTTTTTCATGGCATTCTCAAGAAAGCTTGACATTTACGATTTTTCAAAACAGTGAAGGTCATCCAGATCAAAGTAGATGCAAAATACAGATGGTAATAGGCTGCCCTCTGCCACCATTTCTCCCCCGGCGCGGATTGGATTTGTAGATCAGACTTCATAGGCCGGGGGAGGAAAAGAAACGTGCGGTGTTGAGCAGTGGCTTCGCCGCTGCTCAACACCGCACAAAAAGCTCCCCTTCCCGCAGAAGAAGGAATTGGGATACGTCATGCAAACAGCGGGGAGGGGAGTTCGAGGGGTGGGGTGAATAAACCCCGGTGATGCACAGACCGTCTTTCATCCGGCCTCGTGCCATCAATAAAAGAAGCAAATGGAAAATTAACTTTGAGAAAGCCATGCCGATTTTTTTTCGTGTTCATCGGCAGTTTGTTTGGCCTGCTGTATAATTGATTGTTGAACCGTATCCCGAGCTTTTCAAGGTGTTGGTTTATCAGAAGACCATTCTCAACGAGGTATGCAACATGATGATTTCCGGTCCGGCTCATGACCAGGTGCAGGAGATTTTGCGGCAGGCGATGAAAGCCCTTGCCAGCGGAGAGCAGATGAAAGCTCGTCATTTGGCGATCCGCGCGGCCCTGCTCTATCCGCAATTGGAGACGCCGTGGTTGATCCTGGCGGCAATGGTGCAGCCTGAAGCCAGCCTGACCTATCTGTCCAGGGCGCTGGAGATCAACCCGTCCAGCGAACGCGCCCGCCGGGGCATGGCCTGGGTGGCTGAGCATCAGCCGCAAGTTTCGCCAGGACTGCCGCCTGCCGGGCAGCCTGCTCAAACATCCCTTCCGTCCGGGGCGGACGGTGAACACCAGACTTCGCCTTTTTTGATCCTGCTAAAACGACTGGCCAGCAGCGCCTTGATCTTGCTGGCGGTGGCTTTTTTGACCCTGCTGGGTTTTTACCTGGCGCAGCAAGGCCGGGCCGGGCTGCCTGTCCAGCCTCTGGAGGCGTTGGTTCATACCGCCCGCCAATTGTTCTCTTACCTTTTTCACCATCCTGGCAGTTATTTTTGGCATAAGGTCAACCAGTCGGCTTTTGCTTTGGTGTCCAAGCTGTTCGTGCGCAGCGCAGGATTGTTGTTGCTTTCGCTATTGCTGGCAACTGTCGTTGGCGGCTCATTGGGTATTCTGGCTGCCCGTTTGCGCCGCAGAAACCTGGCACCGGTGATGATCCTGGGATCCATTCTGGGCATCTCGCTGCCCAGTTTTCTGGTGGCCATGCTGCTGTGGGTGGTGGATTTCCGTCTGTATCGCTGGTTGGGTACCAGCACTGCGCCTCTGCCGCCCACCGGTTTTGGCTGGGACCTGCATCTGGTCATGCCGGTGCTGGTACTGGCGGCCCGGCCTCTGGCCCAGATCATGCAGGTTACCTACATCAGCATGGTGGATGTGCTGGATGAGGAATTCATGCGCACGGCCAAAGCCAAAGGTGCATCCTACCGGCATATGCTGTGGGGGCATGCCATGCGGAATGTGCTCATCCCGATCCTGACCACCATGAGCACTTCGCTGCGTTTCTCGCTGGCCAGCCTGCCAGTGGTGGAAACTTTCTTCCTCTGGCCGGGTATTGGCCTGACCATTCTGGAAGCCATCCGCGAGGATCAGCCTTTCCTGACGACAGACCTGATACTTTCTTTGGGTTTGTTTTTCCTGCTGGTAAATGTGCTGGTGGAATTCACCTATCCTTTGATCGACGTACGTTTGCGCAAGGATGCCCGGGTGGAAATGGATCACCAGGACCTCATGTCCAGTCCCTGGGTGGTGCTGCGCCAGACGGCCAAACAGCTTTTCCAAAATGTCCGGCAATCGATCCGGGGCCATTCGAAGAGTGCGGATGCGGCCGGGGAGGCGCTTCCGGCTGTTCCGAAACCTGCCCAATTGGAAGCGCCGGCTGAAAAGCCAGGGCGATTTTCCTGGCGGTTGTTGTTTGGCAACCTTTCCTTTCTGGGCGGCACAGTTTTGGTGCTGGCTTTTGTGACCCTGATCATTTTTGGCGGGAAGTTCACTGACGCCAATCCCTATCAAACACATTCGATCGTGGTGATTGAAGGGCAGATCCAGTCGCCGCCTTTTCTGCCTTCGAGCACCTTTCCCTGGGGCAGTGACGCCATAGGCCGGGACATTCAGGCATTGGTTTTGGCTGGGGCCAAGCAAACCCTGACCCTGGCCTTTGTGGCGACCATTGCGCGGGTGCTGCTGGGTACGGTGTTGGGCATCATTGCCGGCTGGTGGCAGGACCGCTGGGTCGACCGCCTGATCCAGGCGGCGATCTCGGTGTGGGCAGCTTTTCCGGAAACAATCTTTGCCATGCTGTTGATTCTGGCGCTGGGCATTCAAAAAGGGCGCAGTGTATTCATTATTGCCCTGTGCGTGGTGGGCTGGGGGCAGATCGCCCAGTTTGTGCGCAGCCAGGTGATCAGCCAAAAACCGGCGTTGTATATCGAAGCTGCGCGCTCGGTGGGTTCGCGTGCCTTGCAAATCCTGTGGCGGCATACCATTCCCTACCTGTTGTCCTCGGTGGTGGTGCTTTCGGTGCTGGAAATGGGGGGCGTGTTAATGCTGCTGGCCGAGCTGGGTTTCCTGAACATCTTCCTGGGAGGCGGTTTCAAGGCTGTGATTGGGGAAGGCGCCAGCATGACCCCCATCGTTTACTATTTTTCCGACGTGCCGGAATGGGGTGCATTGCTTGCCAATATCCGCAATTGGTGGCGCAGTTATCCCTGGCTGGCCTGGTATCCGGGGGTGTTCTTCTTTGTGGCGATCTTCACCTTTAACCTGTGGGGCGAAGGCATGCGGCGCTTCCTGCGCGAAAGCCGCATCAATTTAAACCGCCTGGTCAATCGTTATACCGTGACGGCCGGCGTGGTACTCCTGGCCGGTGTGTGGTGGGTGATGCGCAGCACATCGACGGTTGACCTCTACAAGGAACAGGCTGCCCAGTTCACTACCGAAAATGTGATGCAAGATATTGCTGCATTGACATCGCCGGAATTTGGCGGGCGCGAATCGGGCACAGAAGGCGCAGCACAAGCAGCGGCTTATATCGCCGGGCGCATGGCCGAAGTGGGGCTGGTACCGGGGGTCAATTCGACAGAGTATCTTCAGGAATATCCGGCCATCTGGGCGCATTTGACCGGTACGCCGGAAATGCAAATTCTGGATGGCAGCCCGCCGCTGGTTTACCGCCAGGACTTCAGCGAGTACAGCAGCAATTTACCCGCATTCGGTTCCTTTTCCGGAACGGTTACAGGATTGGTCTATGGTGAAGGCTCAAAGCTGGCAGCGCGAGCTACATTAAGCCAATGGGGGGCCACCGCCCGTTATGAATTGCGCAATGGTGATTTGCTGGAGCACGTCCTGGTGGTGCGTGAAAAAGACCTGGCCTATATCAACCTGCCGGGTGTGCGAATTGGGGCGCTGGTGGTCATCGCGGAGGATGACAGCTTTTTGACGCGGCGCAAACTGCATCCCACCCTTCCATTCTATGTGGATTTTCCAGCAGTGGTTGTGCCTCCGGTATTAGGAGATCAATTGCTGCAAACGGCTGGTTCCAGCCTGGCCGATCTGGAGCGCCTGGCGCAGGAACTGGAACCGGACGCTATTGCCTTCACGGGCGAAGGGGTTGCGGTGCGGGTCAAAGTGGAGGGCAGCGAGGAGCTGCAGGATGAAAAGCACTATAACGTGATCGGGGTTATTCCGGGCAGTGGTGCGCAAATTCCCATGCCAGGTGGCGGCAGCATGGACAGTCAGATCATTCTGGTCAGTGCGTATTTCGATGGTTTGGGCACTGCTCCGGATGGCACTTTTTACCCCGGAGCCAATGACAATGCCAGCGGGGTGGCCGAGATGCTGGAAATTGCGCGAGTGCTTAAGCAGGGCGAATATTTTCCCAAGAAGACGGTAGTCTTTGTTGCCTGGAGCGGTGGTCAGCGCAGCTTGTCGTTGAGTACCGACAGCATTCTGGGCAATACGAGTGGTTTGGGTATGTTGAATGTGGAAGCTATCCTGGAACTGAGCGGGGTGGGCGCGGGCAGCGGCCATGAAATCCTGCTGGCCCAGGGTTCAAGCTATCGCCTGGTGACGTTGTATGAGAATGCCGCCCGACGTATGGGCAGCCGGGTCGCCACCCGCGGGCGCGGGCCGCATTTTGGTCAGGAAGTGGGGGTGAGTTTTGGCGGCCGGGATGCGCTGACGGCTTATGTCCACTGGAATGGTTCTGACCAGTACACCGGCACGCCGCAGGATGCACTGGAGATCATTGACCCGAAGAAATTGCAGGAATTGGGCGAAACCACCACTCTGGTGGTTACTGTGCTCAGCCGCGAGATTGATTATTGACAAAATATATCTCGAGCGGGTGTTACGCTGTGCCCCGGCTTTTCGCAGTGCTGGTTTCATCCAGAGGAACTAGCCAATCCAGGAGACTTGTTCAGGCAGAAAAAACGTCTGGAAGTTGTCCAATAATCCCCCAAATGGCCAATATACACCGGCTGTCTTTATGCTAAAATAAAGCCGAAAACCAAAGGAGACTAGATCCATGGCAGGCAACCACTTTTAATTCGTCGTTTGTAACAGGGAAACCTTCTGTTGTGTCGTTAAACGCGGGCTGAGGGCATGATCCCTTCGGCTTTTTTATTTAAAAGGCAGGTTGTTTATGTTTACAGTGCATCGAGTTTCAAAATCCTTTGGTATCGTCCCGGTTCTTGAGGACGTTTCTTTCAGCCTGAATGGCGGCGAGCGCCTGGGTCTGGTGGGGGTCAATGGCTGCGGCAAAACTACTTTGCTGCGCATCATGGCCGGGCAGGAAAAGCCCGACACGGGCAGCGTGCAGCGCACGCCAGTTGATCTGCGGGTGGGGTATTTACCGCAAGGTTTCACCTTTCCCCCTGGTGAGACGTTGGGCGGTTTCAGCGACCGCATGCAAGGCGGCTTGAACCGTTTGAGTGAGGATTTGCAGCGGCTGGCAAACGGGCTGGCGGGTGCGCCAGATTCTGTCCGGCTTCAGGTGGAGTATGACCGGGTGCTGGGAGAATTGAGCCAGGCGGCCGGGTCTGGCTGGCGCGCTCCAGAAGTGTTGGCCAGCCTTGGATTAGGCGGCCTGGAAGCAGATATGCCTGTGGAACATTTGAGCGGCGGTCAAAAAACGCGGCTCGCTCTGGCTGGAGCGCTGCTTGCCAATCCGCAGGTGTTGCTGCTGGACGAGCCGACCAATCACCTCGATCTGGAGATGCTCGTCTGGCTGGAGGACTGGTTGCTGGAATTCAAGGGCGGCGTGCTGCTGGTCTCGCATGACCGGGCCTTCCTCGACCGGGTTGCTACCGGGATTCTCGAACTGGACGGCGTTACCCATCAGTTGACTGCCTACCCAGGCAATTACTCTGCCTATCTGGACCAAAAAGTCGGCGAACAGGAAAAACGCTGGCAGGAGTTTCAGAACCAGCAGGAGGAGATCGTCCATCTGCGGGCTTCGGCGGCACACATACGCGGCATTGCCCGCTTTCGCAAGGGTGGAAAAGGCGACAGCGGCGACAAGTTTGCCCGCGGATTCTTTGGCAATCGCACACTGGAAACTGTGCGGCGCGCCAAACATCTGGAAAAGAGGCTGGAGTTTTTAACCGGCGAAGGCAGCATTGACAAGCCGCGCGCCGGCTGGCAAATGAAGCTGGAATTTGTGGACACACCAGACAGCGGCCGGGATGTGCTGTATCTGGATGGGTTGTCGGTGGGTTACGAGGGCGTGCCATTGCTGAGCGGCATTGAGCTGAGCGTGCAGCTTGGGCAGCGCATTGTCCTGACCGGACCCAACGGGACTGGCAAGACCACTTTGCTGCGCACCATCGCCGGGCGCATTCCACCCCTGGAAGGAAATGTGCGCCTGGGAGCAGGGGTGCAGGTGGGCTACATGACCCAGGAACAGGAAGACCTAAACCCTGCCTGGACGCCCTTGCAAACCATTCAGCACATCACTGGCAGCAACGAAACCGGGGTGCGCACCTTTTTGCACCAATTTCTGTTTGGCGGAGACGATGTTTTTGTGCCGGTCGGGTCACTTTCCTATGGTGAGCGGGCGCGGCTTTCGCTGGCCCGCCTGGTAGCGCTGCGCTGTAACTTCCTGCTGCTGGATGAGCCGGTCAACCATTTGGACATTCCCTCGCGCACGCGTTTTGAGCAGGCCCTGGCCGGTTTTTCTGGTACGGTGCTGGCTGTGGTGCATGACCGCTATTTCATCGAGGGCTTCGCCTCCGAGGTGTGGCGGGTGGAGGGGGATGGGGTGAGAAGGGGGTGGGAATGAGTGGGCAAGTGAGCGCATTCATTGCAAATCACAGAAAATTTGCTATAGTTAATAGAAGAAACATACTTACCGGTTGACTTAATTTTGATGCCTGCGCGTGCTTATTCAATTGTATTGTTATTCCGTTATGCCGTTTGGGGTTGCAGCGTTGGGAAACATAAAGAACCGGTTCATTCCATCCAAGCGTTTGGTCATTTCCTTGATAGTTGCCACGTTTTTTTTGATTGTGGCTCTCTTTTTCCAAACGCGTCTGGATATGGTGCAAAGCTTTTACGCCCGCGAGCTTGATCCGCCGGTTGCATTATCCCAGGGAGAATTGCATATTCTTTACCCCAGCCGGTTGAGCGTCCATCCGGAGAATGGTTTGGGGTTACCCTTCATCCTTTCGGTGAGAAATATTCCCTTTGATACAGGCGAAGTCGAATACCGGGTGAGGCTGGAGACCGACCAGCAAATCCTTATCAAAGACGGTGAAGGAAGACCCATTGGCGATGTTTTTCTTTTGGTCGCCGGCAACGATGAGAGAAGTGCGGTCGTTGATCTCTACTTGCAGCCTGTGCCGTTTCAAACCCAGAATCCCTCCTCCAGTAATTTGCGCGTCAGTATTCAAGATCGACTGGCACAACCTGGTCAGATGGTTTCCATTGATTTTGAATTTTTCACAGAAACACGGGCCCAGGCGTGGGTGCGATATTTTCTCACGCATTTGTTGGGGGAGATGGCGCTGGTTTTAAGCGTGATCATTGCCGCAGGGGGATGGCTCAATGATTATGTGTTGCGTCACCAGGAGGAGCTCAGAGCGAAGGAAAAATGGCTGGGGAATTTTCGACAGCTTGAAAGGTTTACTCAATCCGAACCTTTGGAAGGTATGAACTTTTTCCGGAAATTGTATGACGGCAGGGAAAGCGACCGAATACAGGGATTTATTCTGGAACATCTGGAAGGCCATTGGAAGGGGATCTTCGATCAGATTGAGCGGGTCTTGGTTGAGATCAATCAACTGTTTTACATGGGAGAAAACCATCTGGCCCTGATTGCCATGCAAGATTTGTCCGAGTTCTTGCACTTAGGCGAGGATTTCACGTCTGGGGAAATACCGGAGGCGGAAAAACGGCTTGACGAATGCATCTCATTGTTGTCTTTCTATTTTGATCAAGGTGCACAATCAACAGAAATACTTTTCGAAGATGTTCAAAAGCAGGCTTTCTGGTTGTGGGAAAATCACGACCTGAATGTACGAGAAATTGTGGTGCAGTGCCTGGTATTGGCACGGCAAAAGCCGGAAAATGATGCAGTCTTGAGAGAAGCATTTTGTGGAAAAGATGGAAGTGCGATTCACCGCCGCCTCCTGAACGATATGCGTTTGAAGGATTTGCAGCCATACGCCCCGGTTTCATCACGATGCTGGCCGCCTGTTCATTTGTCGGATTTTCCACCAATGGATAGCGTTCTTAAGACCTGGGTTAGACAACAGGAATTGGAAGTCTTCCCTTTTGCAGAAACTTTTCCTGTGGATGATCCTTATCTCTATGAACTTCAATGCCGGCCTGCCGGTTGGGATGAGCATTATTCTCTGTCTGCATCAGCGGTATTGTACACTCAGGAGCCGCGCGACCAGCAGGCAGTGCTGCGTATGCTGACTTATGCCTGGCGTAAGTCAGATATGAAAGATGTCTTCGGCATTCAAATACAATTGCCGTTTGATGACCTCTGGTATTCCACAGATGCCAAAGCTTATTTAAGCGTCTTGGGTCGCAGAGTTGCAGAAGAGTGGGTGCGCCTGCTGGCGTATTATCCACAGGATTTTCTTGATCTGCCCAAGACCAGGCAAATTGATCTGGCCGGGTTCATGGCTTGGGCGGCTGGTTCGCGCGAGGCGCTTTGTGCTCATTTGCAGCAAGCGCGGATAGAAATGCCGCCGGGCTTGTCGGAAGATAACAAGCCCAGGGACTCAATTGTTGTAGCCAATCGCATCCTCAATCAATTGCTTTCCGAGATCACCATTCTGGAAAGTTTACTAAACAATGAACCTCCCTTGAGCAGGCTGACAGGCTGGTTGAAACTGCGTCCGCCTGGTTGCGATAAAATCGTGGTGGCCGCAACAGCTTCCATTTCTTCCTTACCGGATGTTTCCTGTCAACAATTGAGAGTCTTTTTAAGTCTGATAGATCAACTGCATACCCTGGGCATTTATATAAAAGCATTGCCGCTCGTGCCCGATAATTTGCAGCAAGGGATGCGAACTGAATTTTCCAGCGAATTTTTGGCATTGCCGTTTATCCCTGTCCGCTGGACGGATGAAAGTCTGGAATTTCATGTGAATGCACGTTTGGCTCGGGCTGCCAAATCTGTTGGCGCAGTAAAAACAATAAACGAGCTTCTTGCAGCCAGTGATTTCAGGATGGACAAGATATTAGCGGACGCAAACGGTTCGCTGGCACGTTTCCTGGAGCTTTGTAACAACTCTCTGCTCGCACAAGTATCCAATCTGGATGAATGAGCAAGCGATTGTCCGCGTTTGATCGGTAGGGCAAAGGACTGGTTAGTTTCATCAAAAGTTTGTTCATGTCTGATTTAAGGGGAGTGGTTCATCGAATGACACCTATCCATAATATACCAACCTATTCAACGGTTCAGTTTATTGATCGACAGGATGAAATCCGGCGTATCAATGAATTGGTGCGTCAAAAACAAAGCGGCGAAGCAGAAACCACCCAGGCACTGGCGGTGCGCTGCGAACGGGGCAGCGGTAAAACCTGGTTCTCAATGCATTTAAAGCGCTCTGCGCTATCCGGCTTGAAGAAAGTCAAGACCCTTTTAATCTGCCTGGCGCAGCCCCAGGAGAACACGCAAACCATGCCCAATGAGTGGGTGCCCCCAACCCCGGATTTTCAGGAAGATCAGTTGGTACGACTGGTGTCATGGGTTGCAGATGCTTTGGGCGCAAGATATGCGGATAACCCTGACCCTTCGGAATTGCGCCACTGGATTGCAAAAAAAGTGCGTCAAATGGATGCCGACCATTTGCTGGTGGTTATTCTTGATTCTTTATATGATGCCGATCCTGTTCTGCAGAAAAGGATCGAGGAAGAGCTTTTTGCACCTTTGCTTGAAAACAGAAATGTCCTGCTGGTGTTGACTGGTCGTGGAACACCGTTCAACTGGACATTTGAAGCCCTTGGCCCCAATGCTGTGCCGCTGGAATTGAAACCATTTTCGTCAGAGTTTGCTCAGGAACAAATTGAAAAATTGAGAGACGTGATCAAACCCGATGGAGAAAGATATTCCCTTGAGGAAATTCTGACGATAGCTAATGGATATCCGATCGTGATTGCTTTGCTGACGAGGGGAGATGAACTTGAAACGGTAGTGGAGGTGCTTTTGTCACCTCTGGAGAATGAGATGCAGCGCAGGATGTTGGAAGCACTCAGTCCTTTGAAGCAATTTCGCGAAAAAGAGATGCTGGTCCTGTTGAAGGCTGGTGGCGTAATACCGGAAGACAAGGCAGAAAATTATGTTTATGAACAAGTGCGTGATCCGTTAATCAGAAGTTCATTGATGAAGAAACAGGGTGGGTATATTTATTTGGATGAAAACGTACGGCATGTGTTGTGCGAATATCTGCGCCGTTGTGACCCAGAACGCTGGCGAAAACTGAATTGGGCGGCGTATGAACTCTATGCGAAATGGGCGGCAGATCCAAAATTCAGGGCACAGCGTGATTATTATACAGACCTGGCTGCTACGCATAAAAAAGAATGTGAATAATGGCGTGAATGGTATGGGGATGAACAGTTTTCAGATTGAGGAGATCATATGCTAGAGAATCATCTTGATTGTATCTATAAGCTGGATGAGCTGGTCGGGCGGGGCACTGTTCTGTCACGGATCAATGATGAGATCGCTCGGTCTCTCGACAGGCCGCAGGTTCTGTTTCTAATTGGTGAAGGCGGAGCGGGGAAAACCAGAATTCTGGAATACCTTTTGGATAATCCTGGTCAGTCCTGGCATACGGCCAGGAAAGTTGTCGATTTTTATGATGTGTTAAATCACTCGGCCAGCGGTTTGGCGATCAGCATTTATGATGTTTTGTTTCCAAATGATGTCCCTCCGGCATGTTTTCAGGGATTTCAAAAAATGCGCAGGGAACTGGTGCGGCAACAGGCTGCCGGCGGGAGTTTGCTGGAGCAGCAGCGCCGCCGGGCGTTAAAGGTTTTTTCTGAGAACATGAATGCTTTCACCCAAGACCGCCGGGTGGTGATTGCATTGGATACAGTTGAGAAATTGATCTACCATCATGATGCAAAAACGGCTCAGGTTGAAGATGTGGCGGAATCCTGGGATTGGCTTTTGAGTTCCCTTGCCTCTTGGGGGAGTGTAACCCTTCTGGTTGCTGGACGACCAGCCGTCGAAGGTTTGTTGGTTGCGGAGAGACATCAAAGGATCGATCTGCCATTTTTGGAGGAAGAGGGAAGCCTGGCATATTTTGAGGCAGTGGAGCGCGCCTGTGATGACAAAGACCCAGAATTGGCAAAGCGGGTTAAGCAATTGTCGGTAGAGAATCGGTTGATCGCCCATCGTCTGGCAAATGGCCGTCCCATCTTGCTGGCTCTATTGATCGATTTTCTCAGTGTGGGGGACAAGGGCGGCGAATTGAAAAAGGTGCTTGAAAATCCCGACCCGCAAGAAAATCTGGAGGAATTGTTGATCACCCGCCTGATCAGCCAGCCTTCTATCGGGGATACTATCCAGGCCTTGGGCAGGGCGCCAAAAGGGGTTGATCAAGCGCTTTTGGCGCGACTGCTGGATATCAAACCGGATGAAGCCAAACGGAGGTTGGACAATGTTCGCAGGTTTTCTTTTGTAAAAATGCCGCTCAATGGTGAGCGCATTTTCCTGCACGATGAACTTTATCGCATCTTGCAGGAGCGCGTTTTCAACAGTCCGCATGATCTTCCCCAAGCAGTGGATGCACGCGACAAGATCATTGGCTACATCCAGGAAAAACTGAAATCTCTTAAGGATCGGTTGATCTCCCTGTATACCGAGAAAGATACACGCGGCAACCTGCGCATCAAGAAGAATCTGGATGAGATCGTTGAAACGTACAACCAGAAACAAAATGCCCTGTCAGAGCTGGTGTATTACCTTCTTCGGCAAAATGCTGCCAGGGGCTTTCGTCATTATTATCGTTTTGTGTGTGAAGCCAGCAATGGACTTGACACAGCTCTGGACGTCTGGCTACAAGCTGAAATGTCCAACTATCTCAAGGAAATGCAAACCTATGATGAATTGGATGGTTTCAGCAGGGAATTTGCAGAATTGGTGTTGGAATTGCAGATCATTATTCGCTCGTGGAATGCAGGCCAGAACCAGGCGGCGGATCAGAAAGCCTTAAAATTCCGCGAGAAATATGCCACACGCCTGAAACAACCCGAATTTGCCGGGCTTTTGGCTGCTTTGCAAAACTGGGAAGCCTACAAGAACATCAGGGTCGGTGGTTCACAGGATCTAAAAGAAGCCAGCCGCTTGTTGGCGGATAACATCAAGAAACTTGGTGTGGCAGTGAAACAGTATGGTGATGCGCACACCCGTTCGGATGTCAAATACTGGTATGCTGTCATCGCTTTTGGGTATGCTTATTGGGTCCTTGGTTATTTGAAGCGCAACCAGGGGTATATGAATGACGCGGTGGCATTGTATCGTAAAGCGATCTTGTATTTCCGCGATGCCAATCTGGATATCTATCTGGCGGGCACCCTGAATGACCAGGGATATGCGCTTTGTGAAGGCGGCAACTGGCATGATGCCAAACCGCTGGTGAAGGAAGGGCTGGAGAAGCGCCGTGGCCTGGGACCTCTGGCACCGGTTGGACTCAGCCTGAATACCCTGGGAATTGTGGAACGATTTGAAGGCTCGAACACCCTGGCGGTGCAATATGGTGAGCAGGCACTTTTGCTGTTTGAGGCAGCCAACGATACTTCCGGCCAGGGCCTGGCATTGATGGCCACAGCAGAATCTTATCAACGACTGGCCAATGAGATTTACGACGACCCTGAGTCAGCCCTGAAAGAGAAGATCCGATATTATAAGCGTGCCATTAAATATGCCAAAAGCGCAGCTGAAATCTTTGAAGAGCGCGGCGAGCAGATCCGTCAGGCAGAAGCTCTTAAGGAATTGGGGTGTGCATACCGCAATTTGACCTTATATGCCCGAAATTATCCGGATCTGGTCAAGGAGAATCCTGACGAATTGGTAAAAAAGAGCCAGGAATCGTTGAAGGAAACTGTGCGGCTGGCGCATGCAGATCATTTTCGCAAGCTTGAGGCGGAGATCAATCGGGCATATCTGGCATTCTTTGCCGGGGATGAGGCAATGTATGGGCAGGCGATTGAGAATGCCAGTAAATTGGTTCCAAAAGAGTATGAGATTGGGCAGCCTTTGAACGCCAAAGCGCAGCAGCGCAGCTTGTTTTGGACCCAGTTGGGAAAGTTTCATCTTTTGCTGGGCAGCCATGCGATTGATAAAGAGGGGGATTTTAAACTGGCAATTTATCATTTTGCCCTTGGGTTGGAATACAATAGCCAGTATGGTTCCAATTACCCAGGCATGTCGCGGGCGGAAGGCATCGTGTACGACAAACTTAAGGTGCTGGCTTCTCAAGACCTGGTTAAGGCATGCATGGTGGTGAAGGAGTTTGAGGCAAAGGATTTGAAAAAGGATTCCTTCATGCGGAAATTCCTTGTCAACCGTGGGTTGTGGTTCCTTGATGAAGATGATTGATTGGCGGATTGGGCTGGATAAAGCCGGGATGCAAATGGTTAGATTTGAAATATAAAGGGAAAAACTGTATGGCGTCTGAACCCCGGATTTGGATTAGCAGACCACAGATCACAACAGAAGGGCAGTGTGATTGCGCCTGTGAATCTTCCCTTCTGACATGTGATGCGCGGTTGAGTGACAGCGCTCAGGTAATTTGCCTGGGTCTGGATGATGGGCATTATGTAATTCCTTTGCCAGATGAACATCTATTGATCTTTCAACCGCGACAGGCTGCCAACATTCTGGTGGTCAATCAGGCTGCATGGCTGAGAATGCGGGTTGATGAGTTTCCAGCCTGGCAGGTTGAGCAGTGTGCCCCCATGTTCGGGACGGGCAGACAATTGCCAGCATCACCCTTGATCTCTGCCTGGCTTCACATCACCAATGTGTGTAATCTATCCTGCCCGTATTGCTATGTTTCCAAAAACGGGCAGCGCATGGACGAAAATACCGGGCTGGCCGCAGTGGAAGCAGTTTTCCGTGCTGCACAGCAACATGCTTACAGCGGGGTCAAGCTGAAGTATGCTGGCGGCGAACCGACCCTCAATTTTCCATTGATCCAAAAATTGCATGAGCGTGCACGCAAACTGGCTGATGAATCCGGCCTGGAACTTCAGGAAGTGCTGCTCAGTAACGGGGTGGCTTTGAGCCCTGGCATGCTGGACTATCTGGCACAGGAAGGTATGCGCCTGATGATCTCGCTGGATGGGCTGGACGAGGGCCAGGGAAAATTACGTCATCTTGTGAATGAGCAATCTTCGCTGCCGTTCGTGGTGCAGGGGGTGGAGCGTGCTCTGGCAAGCGGCTTGAAGCCGTTCCTATCCACCACGGTGACGCGCCTGAATCTGGGTTCACTGCCGGAGGTGGCGGCGTTTGCCCTGGATCATGCGCTGCCGCTGAGCCTGAATCTGTATCGCGAGAATTATTGCTCGGCTGGTAATGCAGATCTAATGGCAGAGCCGCAGGCAGTGATCGCTGGCATTCGCAGTGCGCTTAAGGTGATCGAGGAGCGCCTGCCACCCTACCGTTTGATCGATGGTCTGCTGGATCTGATCTCGTTTGCCGGGCCACATGAGAATCATTGTGCGGCCGGCCGCGATTATCTGGTGATCGACACGCAGGGACAAATCTCTCGCTGCCAGATGGCGATGGGTGTGGTGGTCAGCGATATTCATGCCAGCGACACACTGCGGGATGTGCGCACCTCTGTCGATGGGTTCCAGAGCATTTCTGTGGAGGAGATCGCTGAATGCAGTTCCTGCCCCTGGAAATTTTATTGCGCTGGCGGCTGCCCTTTGATTGCGAGCCATGCGGGGGGCAGGTCTCCGTATTGCGATGTGTACCGGGCGATTTTTCCTGAGTTGTTGCGGTTGGAGGGTCTGCGCCTGTTGAAGTGGGAAGCGCCGCTGGGTTGATGTTGTTGTCAGACAATTTCAAGTCTTCAGCTTCTTGATATGCAAAGACGACCCTTTTCTACCTGTTTTTCGAGCCAATTGGCTATACAATATGCCAATTTACGGAAAAATCCATGCTGTTTGTCATTCCAATCCTCTTCCCATTTGCCTGACAAATTTACTATAATAGTAGATATGAGAAAAGTCGCGTTCCCAATCTTTCAATAGAAAAGGATAAGGATCACATGAAGAAGCATAATTTTAATGCAGGCCCATCTATTCTCCCGCAGGTGACATTGGACAAGACAGCTGAAGCAGTTAAGGAGCTGGACGGTATTGGTATGTCCATCCTGGAGATCTCACACCGCAGCCCGGAATTTCAGGCTGTCATGGACGAGACGGTGGCATTGTTCAAGGAATTGCTGGACATTCCCGAAGGCTATCAGGTTTTATTTGTGGGCGGTGGCGCAAGCACCCAATTCTTCCACATTCCGTACAATTTTCTCAACAAAAAGGCAGCCTATTTGAACACGGGTGCCTGGTCAACCAAGGCGATCAAGGAAGCCAAATTGTTCGGTGAAGTGGTGGTCGTTGCTTCATCCGAGGACAAGGCTTTCACTTATATTCCCAAGGATTACACCATCCCGACCGACGCAGATTATTTCTACATTACCACCAACAACACCATCCGCGGCACCGAGATCAAGACCGATCTGGATTCCCCCATTCCTTTGGTGGCTGACATGTCCTCGGATATTTTCAGCCGGGCTGTGGACGTCTCCAAGTATGGTTTGATCTATGGCGGTGCCCAGAAGAACCTGGCCCCGGCCGGAGTGACCTTTGTGATCGTCAAGGAAGACCTGCTGGGCAAGGCCGAGCGTCCGCTGCCGACCATGGTGGATTACCGTACACACATCAAGAGCGGGTCGCTCTACAATACCCCGCCCGTGATCTGCATCTACTCCATGCTGCAAACCCTGAAGTGGCTCAAGGGTCTGGGCGGCGTGGATGTGATGAACAAAATGAATGTGGAAAAAGCATCCATGCTGTATGATGAAATTGACCGCAATCGCTTGTTCCGCGGTACGGTTATTAATGCGGAAGACCGCTCCCTGATGAATGTGACCTTTGTGATGAATGAAGGCTATGAAGAACTTGCCGACGGTTTTGTGAAGCTGACCAAGGAACGCGGCATGGTGGGCGTAAAGGGACATCGTGATGTGGGCGGTTTCCGGGCTTCCCTGTACAATGCCCTGCCCAAAGAGAGCGTTGCGGCCTTGATTCAGGCCATGCGCGATTACGAAGCCCAGAATTGATCCCTGGCTGAAAAAAAGGAGAAGCACATGACCAAGGTTTTGGTGGCGACTGAAAAGCCGTTTGCGGCTGAAGCGGTGCAAAAGATCAAGAAGATCGTCGATGCGGCCGGATATGAATTTGCCCTGTTGGAAAAATATACAGATAAGGCCGACCTGCTGAAGGCGGTGGAAGATGCGGATGCACTGATCATTCGATCTGATGAAGTCACGCGTGAGGTGATCGAGGCCGCCAGGAATTTGAAGATCGTGGTGCGGGCTGGCGCCGGCTACAACAATATCGATCTCGAAGCTGCCACCGAAAAAGGCGTGGTGGCCGAGAATACGCCCGGCCAGAACTCGGATGCTGTGGCCGAACTGGCGATCGGCATGATGATCTATCTGGCGCGCGGCGGCTTCAATGGCAAGACCGGTACCGAATTGAAGGGCAAGAAGCTGGGCATTCACGCGTATGGCAACGTTGGCAAGCGGGTTGGTTTGATTGCCAAGGGCATGGGAATGGAAGTCTATGCGTATGATCCCTTCATCCCCGAAAAGACGATTGAACTGGATGGCGTGGCTTGCGTGAAATCGGTTGAAGAATTGTACAGCACCTGCAATTATGTTTCGCTGCACATTCCGGCCAATGCCCAGACCAAGCAATCGATCAATTACGCCCTGCTTTCCTCGATGCCAGACCCGGCCGTGCTGGTCAACACCGCCCGCGGTGAAGTGATCCATGAGGCAGACCTGCTGAAGGTGATGGCTGACAAACCAGGTTTTTCGTATATTTCGGATATCGTCCCGGATTGTGCCGCAGAATTTGCGCCATTTGCCGGCCGGTATTTCTTCACCCCCAAGAAGATGGGCGCACAGACATTGGAAGCCAATCTGAACGCCGGCGTGGCTGCGGCGGAACAGATTGTGGCCTTCTTCAAGGATGGCGATACCCGTTTCCAGGTGAACAAGTAGATCAGGATTGAAACGCATACGAACAAGGCTGCCTGAAAAAGGCAGCCTTGTTTTGTGTCGGGCTCATGATTGGATAGATGCCAATTCCATCCTGGCCATGAAACAGGCTTGATGCAAACCTGACCTTTTCATGGGAGGATAGGCGGATTGCTCGTTTTACTTCTCCCGCCGGATCACATCACCACCACCAGAGATGGAACTGTTTACGACAGGTTTCCCATAATAATAAACGCTGCCCCCGCCGCTGACATTGACATCCAGCGTTCCTTCAACCCATACGGTCAGATCGCCGCCGCCGCTAACATTGGCGGTAACGTTCTGGCTCGACAGGTCGCGGGCATCATAATTTCCGCCGCCGCTGACGCGGATGTTTTGTTCAGGAACCTCGCCGTTCAGGATGTCAATGTCACCGCCTCCGCTGACATTGACATTCAGGGAGTTAGCCTTCAAAACGTCAATCCGCAAATTGCCGCCCCCGCTGATATCAGTCAGCAGGGTGTCGGTGGTGATGTTACTGGTTTCAATGTCGCCCCCGCCGCTGATTGCCAGACCGTGTACGTCCTTCATTGTCAGGTAATACTTGATGGGGCGGGTGGTAAAAAAGCTTTTGTTGACTGTGTCATCCAGCTCGAGGATCAAGGTGTTGTTGACGACCCGGCTTTGCACATAGGGCATGATGTTGTCTTCAGCTTCGATTTCGAGGGATTCTTGCGTGCCCTGAATGAGATACAGGCTGCCGCCATCCTTGATTTCAACCCGGTCGAAACCGTTGACCTGGCGGGTTTCGTTGACCACCTTGCCAGAGCCGCGCACCAGGCCGAAGCCACTCACGCTGCAAGCCATAAGGAAAAGGGCGCTCAGGACAAGTGCGAATATGGTAGAGATTCGTTTGTTCATTTTTCCCTGCTTTACTTTTTAAAAAGATTTTTGAACAACAGGAAACCGCCCAGCAGGATCAGCACCACGGGGATGAGCACTCCGCCCAGCCGGCTGATGCCCAGCAGCATTTCAAAAAACACTGCTCCCACCAGGAAGATGGTCAACCCGACCGTAACAACGGTCTTGCCGGAACTGATCATTTCGGAGCGGTCTCTGTGCGAGCCGTATAGCCAAAGCCCTGCTCCGATCGATGTGGGAGCGATCAATGCCCAGGCGTAGGCCCAACTGGCCCAATGGCCGGTAACACTTTGGTAAAGCAGCAACAGTCCCAGGGTGGTGGTCATGCTGCCCAGGATAGCCAGCGGTTCGCCGTTGATCACTTTTCTTGAAAAGGCAAAAGAGAGCAGCATGGCGCCTGGAGCCAGGATAAAGAATGGCCAGATGAAACGTCCGATGCGGATGTTCAGGAACTGGCTGGCGATGAACAACAGGCCCACGCCGATCAGCGCCACACCGATCACCAGATTGGTTTTGGCAGATTTGGCGGCGGGCTGGCTCTTGACAGTCCGCGGCGCATCTTGTGCGGGTTCGCTTTCAATCACCGGGGGGATTTCATCGGGGAGGATCTCGATAGGTTGGATTTCGTTTTCAGTCATGGTTGACTCCTTTAAAAAACTTTGGTTTTAATATGCGTGATAAGTTTTCCCCCGACATTGTCATCGGGGGAAAAGGGTTTTGCTTACTTGCTGCCGCGGCTCTTAATGTTTCCGATGCCGGAAATATTCTGGCTCACACGCGGGTTGCCCCAGTATTCGACATGGCCTGCGCCGCTGACGTTGATGTCGAGCGATTCTTCTGCCCAGATTTCCATATTGCCGGCTCCGCTGAGGGTAATACTGGCAGTCTGGCTGCGCAGGTCTCTGGCGCTATAATTGCCCAGCCCGCTGACGCGCACGTCCTGTTTTTGAACTTCACCGCCCAGGCTGCATTTCCCGGCGCCGCTGTAGGATACCTTGAGACTTTCGGCGTTCAATGCCTTGATTTCAACATTCCCCGCCCCGCTCACGTTCAGTTTCATGTTGTCTGTGTGCAGCGCGTCCATCTGGATCTCGGCTGCTCCGGAGAGGTCAATACTTTGCAGGTTTTTGACCGTCAGATAGAACGTGACGGATTCTGTGGGGAAGAAGCTGCTCTGCCAGCGGTTATTATCCAAGCCCAGGTACAGGGTTTTGCCTTTGACCTGGCTGGTGATGTGGGGCAGAATATTGTCTTCAGCTTCAATCTTCAGGGACTCGGTTTCGCCCTGGGTGATGATGAGTTTGCCAAAGCCGTCAATCTGTACCGCATCAAAGTCACTGACCTGGCGGGTCTCGCTGGTTAATGCGCCAGATCCGCGGGTGATTGTGAGGTCTGCATCCGGGTTTCTGGTCACGGTGATGCTGCATGCGCTCAAGGCAAATGCCGCTGTGACCAGTGAAAGGATAAGCAGGTTTCGTTTGATTTTCATTGCTCATTCTCCTAAAAAATGAAATGCGAGAAACAGTTGCCTGTTCGTTTTTTGATTCATAAGAATATACGTTCACTCTCAAAAAAAGTTGCAACCGGGTTAACTGCACGGGAACTTTTTTGCTGCCGGTATCGTCCTATCAGCGAATTTTCATGTTCCAAGGAGAGAAGATAATGACTGCGAAAAAAACGATCATACCGGTCTTGCTGACTTTGACAGCGCTGATAGTGGGTGCCTGTTTGCCCATGTTTGGTGCGTCACAGGCGGCCAATGGGGATGTGTTGAACACGGCAGTTGCCCTGACCGTGCAGTCTGAATTGACCCGCTCGGTGCTGGAGACAGCCATGGCTCAGGCCACGCAGCTTCCTGCCCAGCTGGAGGCAACAGCCACACCCCTGCCGTCGCCCACAGAAATGCCCACCCAAACCCCGCTGCCGCCCACAGCCACGCCGCTGCCAACTGCCACCCCGGTGCCCTGTAACCGCATCCAATTTGTGATGGATGTGACCGTGCCGGATGGAACCGCTTTTGAACCAGGTTCCACATTTGTCAAAACCTGGCGGCTGCGCAATGCCGGTTCCTGCACCTGGACGCCGGATTATTCCCTGGTATTTCGTTCCGGGAATGCGATGAATGGCCCAGGCGCGGTTTCATTGAACCAGACTGTTTACCCTGGTCAGACCGTGGATGTGTCGGTGGTGTTGACAACCCCGGCTGGGGAAGGCACATACACCGGTTACTGGGCATTACGCAGCGCCAATGGTGCCATTTTTGCCCTGGGCGCAAATGCCGATGTGTCTTTCTGGGTCACGATCCGCAGCATCAGCCAGCGTTCCACCTGGCCAGCGGATTGGCCGCTCGATTTCGCTGCCAATTTCTGCGCCGCTCGCTGGTCAAGTTCCACTGGCACGGTATCCTGCCCGTCTTCGGTTGATGATTTCAGTAAAGGTTCTGTCTATCGTACCTTTGACCCGAAGATCGAAAAGGATTATCAGGATGATGAGATCACCCTGGTTGTGGTGCCCAGCAGCGGACCTACGGGCATGATCATGGGACGTTACCCGGCGGTGACAGTGCGCAGCGGAGATCGTTTCCAGGCGCTGGTGGGATGCATGTCTGGCATGGAGCGCTGCGATGCCACCTTCCAGTTGAATTATGTGGCTTCAAATGGGGTGGTTTATACACTGGGCACCTGGCGCGAGGTGTATGACGGCATGCATACCCGCATTGATCTTGACCTTTCGGCACTGGACGGCCAGCAGGTGGAATTCATTTTACAGGTACACAATAACGGCTCGTCGCAGGATGACAAAGTGTTCTGGATGACCCCGCAGATCAAACGCTGATCCATGACGAAGAAAGAGAGTCCCGCTGTTCAACGGGACTCTCTTGGGTTTCTTGAACCGGCCACTGAGCTTGTCGGAGTGGCCGGTTTGACCTGGTTTTTAATCGGCAGTGGGGAGCGCATCAACAGTTGTCTGTGCCGGTGCTGCAAAGCGGTGTCCGGCGCGCAGGTGCAGCGCGCCAAATCCCAAGGCGGCCATCAGGCTGAGGATGCCGCAAGCGTACCAGACCCAATTGGGATTGTAATTGTCCATGATGATGCCAGCCGCCAGAGGGCCAATGGCAGAGGGAATGATCCAGGAAAATCCAAAGAGGGCCATATAACGGCCGCGCATATTTTCTGGTGAAAAACGGGCGACCAGCGCCTGGCCAACAGGCGACCAGATCATCTCGCCGATGGTCAGGATGATCATGGCGACCATAAAGATGGCGTACAGGCTGGTAAAGCCGTAGATGGAAAGACCCAGGCCAACCAGCAAAGTGCCCAGGGCCATCATCAGCATGGGCGGGTATTTACTGAGCCGCCGCGTGACCCAGAACTGGAAGGCGACCACCAGAGCAGCATTCAAACTGAGCAAATAGCCATATCCCTGGGGCGAAATCTGGTGCATGTCTCGCAAGAAGACGGACAGGCTGCTGTTCATTTGCATGTAAGCGATCGTTAGCAGCATGGAGATCAGGATGTAGACCATGAACAGGCTGTCTTTGAGCACGCTGCCGTATCCAGAGAGCGTTTTAACAAAGCTTTCCGGTTTGTGTTTTTTGCTGACCTGGGGCTTGGTCTCGGGCAGCACCACCAGTACAAAGCCAGCCGTAAGGGTAGAGATGATCGCATCCAGGATAAAGAGGTACAGGAACGAACGTGAGGCGAGCAAGCCACCAATGGCCGGACCGATGACAACTGCCAGGTTGGCCGCAACCCGCATGACACCATACCCTTCAGTTTGTTGTTTTTCGGGCAGCAGGTCGGCCACCATTGCTTGTTGTGCCGGTCCGCCGGCATTCGAGAACAGACCGACGATGGCGGTCAGGAAATAGAAGACCGAGAATTCGTTGATGAAACCCATGAAAAGGGCGGTTAAGGCGCTGACCACCAGACCAAAGATAAGCATGGACTTGCGGCCGAATTTATCCGTCATGGCGCCGCCGATGATGTTGCCAAAGACACCAAAAATGGCATAGATGGCGAAGATCTGGCCTACCTGGGTCATGCCCACCCCGAACTTGTGGGTGATGTAGAGGGAAAGGAAGGGATAGATCAGGGCGCCGCCTACATGATCGATGAAGACTGCAATGACCAGCATCCAGAAGGTATGCGGATATTCGTAATAGGTTTTGCGAATTTTTTGAAACATATTTTCCTGTCCGATTTATGTTGAGGGCTTGAGAAGTTTGGCGTATTTCTGACACATGATGTGCATTGTATAGCCTTTCAGGATCGTCTCCTGGCCGGCAGATGCCATCTGTTGTCGCAATTCATTGTTGGAAAGCAGTTGGTCCAAGGCGATAGCCAAGGCTTCAGCATTTTCAGGTTCAACCAGTTCGCCGTTTTCATGATTGCGAATCACTTCTTCTGCACTCGCTCCACGGGTAGAAATAACAACGGTTCCCATGCCCATTGCTTCCAGCAAGACCATAGGAAGCCCTTCCCACCGCGAAGACAGGGCGAATATATCTGCTGCTGCCATTAAGTGCAAGAGATCGGAGCGGATTCCCAGGAAGCGTACATTGTCTGCAATACCCAGAAGGTGGGCTTCTTCTTCCAGTTCTTGCCGCAAAGGGCCATCCCCTGCCAAAGCAAAGATGGTTGCGGGGTGCTTGGGCAAGACCTGGGCAGCGGCTTTCAGGAAGAAGGTTTGGGCTTTTTGGTACGTCATGCGACCGGCAGTTAATACTAACATGCCATTCTTACATCCAATTGATTCCCGTAGTTTCCGGGTAATTTGGGAACTGGTTTGTGTGAGGTTCACCCCATTAGAAATGACGGTGATCTTATCCTTGCGTATCCCTTCTTTGATAGCTTCTTTTTGAACGTTTTGCCCTACAGCCACAAGATGGGTAGCGAAGATGTTCACCACCCCGGCGTGAATTTTTTCCAGATATTTGGAAAACCCCAGAATATGACCATGGTGCGATCCCACTCTTGTTGAGATGTGATAAAGCCAGGCCAAAGGCAAGCCAATCAGGTTGGCGTGATGGGTGAAAGTTTCGATGGCATCAAAGTGTTGTGATTGCATGATGCCTGACAAGCGGCTAAGTCCTTTGATCAAAGCAAGTAAATTTATGATTGCATTCTTGCCGGATTTCTTTGCTTCCAGATTGATGATTGGATAAGAGGCGTCACTTTGCCATTTTTCGTGCAGACCTTCTTTGTCATACAAAAAAGCCACAGTTACTTGCCAGCCATTGCTTGTGAACCAATATGCCTGGTCCAGTAATAGCCGTTGTGCGCCTCCGGTTTCCATCTGGCTGCCAAGAAGCAATAATTTAGGTGAAGAATCCATGAGGTTATGATCTCCTGTGAATTATTGTTATTCTAGCCAGGTGCGAAAACCGGTTGATGATCTGAAACATCCGTGAATGAAAGATATAAGCGCACATTTATGCTGCCTTTTTGAGCATATATTTTCGCATAATGCGCAGCAAGTCGGCCAGGTATTTTCGGTCGAAAATGAATTCTACCAGCCAGTAGACCATTGACCAGATGCCCAGTTTGGAAAGTGCAGAAATCCAGACAGATTCGAAATGCACCTGAGAGAACACACCGACCGAAACGACTGCCGCCAGGGTCACCGCCAGAACGGGTGCGCCAAAAATCATTTTCCAGGAGACCTTTTGGTGCGGCCGGAGCAAAAAGATCATGATTAGTAACCCCACCAGTATAGAAATATTCACTGCCAGTGCAACGCCTTCAATTTCCCAGGGAAGCCACCAGGAGAAGATCGCGATGCCTGCTACCAGGCAAAGCAATTGCCAGATGCGCGCCCGCAAGGCTAATTCAGGATGCCCGATGGCGGAAAAAAGTTTTGAGAAAGCTTCCTTTATGGGTTCAATCATCATATAGGCGACCATGATGCGCATTGCGTTTAATAAAGGCAGCCATTTATCGCCAAGATAAATGACAACGAATTCTTGTGAAATGAGGAATATTGCTCCACCAATGAAAAATGTCAGCCGCGAGAGAAAACTGCAAACTGTTTCAAAGGATTGCCCCAATGCATTCTTGTCGTTTTTGAGGGCGTTAAATGTTCCGCTGGCCACATTGATGACTGGTGTGGAAAAGATTTTAAGCGGGTATCGCGCAATGATATGGGCCTGAGTGTAAAATCCCGCTGCAGTGGAACCCAGATAGGAGGCTACCCACAGGTCGTCAATACGTTCTTGCAGATTGTAGATCAGGGATTCGGATGCCACTTTTGACCCGAACCGAAAGAAATATTTGACCACTCCAGGTTGCCAGTTGAGCCGGGGGTAAAAGATGGGCCTCCAAAAATACAGCAGTACAAAGGACGTGATGGAGGGCACCAGATTGGCGCTGACCAGTGCCCAGATGCCTGCGCCAAGCCTGGCCAAAACAACGGCCAGTATGATGCCAATCAGCTCCTGGACAAAGGTGATGATGGCCTGGCGTTTGAAGTCCACTTTACGGGCAAAAAGTATTCTGGGGGTACTGGCTGTATTGGAGAATGCTTCGGCAAAGATCAAGGCGTAAAAAGCGACTTTTGTGGTGGGGTTGGTGAGATCAAAGAACAGGTTTGCAGCCAGTACCATCAAGATCGCCCAGACGAAACTGGTAATCAAACACAACGTAAACAGTACCGTTGCGCTATTCTCTTCATCTTCTGTTTCTGGAGCGCGATGCAGCATGGCAGTCCCATGACCGAGATACAGGAAAGGGATGGCAATGAAAACAAAAGACAAGGCTTTGCCATAGACGCCGTACGTTTCAACAGAGACGAGGCGTGCCAAAATGTAGATCCGCAGAAAGCTGCACAGGGTCATGAAAATATTGGCTGACAAATTCCACCCTGTAGATTTGACGCTGTTTTTAGCAATGATTTGAGGGTCGGACATGGAATATTTCTTTTCTGACGGATTGAAATGGATTAGGGGCCAGGGTCAGGCCTTAATTTTTCGGTGCATCATTATATCAAGGATTGCATTGTGAGCTAATGAAGGCAAGTCGTTTTCGAAGGGATTTTGATACGTTTGGTTTAATGGGCATCAAGTATTGTGCCAAAGAATTTGAGACGCTCTTTTTCCTTTTGGCGCTGGTCGATCAATGGCAATATCAGGCTTATGTCGGTCCTCTTTCCCATCATGCTGTATACAAATTCTCGTATCTGTTCAGCATGGGTGATGACGTTGTCTTCGCGATTGGGGATTTGACAAACGAATTCAAATTCTTTCCCTATCAAATCTGTATCCTGATGCCCCAAAATTACGGGCAGACCAGCGCGTAAATACTCCCTGGTTTTCAATGTAGACGTTTCTTCCATTTGATTACGGTGCAGCGCTAAAGTGCCAACTGCCACGTCGCTGGTGGCATAGATTTTCAAAAAATCTTCTTCATTCAGGAAGCCGTGACAGGTGACATTTTCCGGGATTTCCATATTTGCGAGATCTTCTCTGGACGAGCCGATGATATCAATGTGGATTTCAGGATACTGCCTGGCCAGCCAGACCAACTTGTCTTCGCCGTGCCAGGGCATCCCTGCGGTGCCGATGAACACAAGATGAGGTGTCTTGTTTTGAGGGGCAGGCAAGATTTGCGAGTCCTCTACCAAAATACCATTGGCGATCACAGTGACCGGTTTGTGAAACTTGCTCATGGTGGGATGGACGGCAATTTCATGGCTTACAGAAACAAAAGCGGATGCTTTGGAAAGGATGATCTCTCTTCCAAGGCGATTCAGCCAATAATAGAATAAGCCACGGTGGCGATATTCCTGCTTGTCCAGGGTATTTAGCTCAACAACTACCGGGGCAATGGCATAAAGTCGCTGCAGTGGCAGGCAGAACATCCCGTAGCGCAAGTAAATGATATCCGGGTTATCGTCTTTTACGGCCCGGATCATTTTTCTCAATGCGGTAATTCTGGCGCTTTCTCTGAAAATTGACCGCAGTACAGGGAGAGAAGTGCCTGGCCAGTAAGGAAAAACGGAAGCATTAGGGACTGGCATGCTTTCTGAACAATGCACAAAAAGGTGGGCTTCATGCCCATTTTCTTTCCAAACGTTGATCTGGGATTGGATCTTCTTTCCGACGCCGCCAAAGATGTATCTGGAGGACATGTGCAACGTGACATAAGCTATTCGCATGATTGGGCGTGCCCTCCACTTCCTTTCAAAGACTGTCTCAAATTTGCATTAGTGTAACATAATTTTCTGTTTGATAGCAGTAAGGCCAGAAGGCTTGGTGGAATTTGCCGTGAGAATGGTTTTCGGGGTGATTTTGGCGCTTCGCGCCAAAATCACCCCGATATTTACTATGCTTCACCTTTGTTCCCAAGTACCCGACAGAAAGGATGATTGTTAGATGAATTTCTGATGCATCTCATAAATAATTCAGATAAACCTTGACTATAATTCAGAATGGATAATATATAGTGTTTTAAATTGATGACGTAAGGAGGATCGTGAATGGATTTGGATCGATATACACAAAAAGCACAAGAAGCTATTTTTCAGGCTCAGCAACTGGCGATGGGCTTTCATCATCAGTCGATTGAACCGGCGCACCTGCTGCTGGCGCTTTTGCAGCAGGAGGATGGCGTGGTTCCGGCGGTGGTGACCAGGGTGGCGGGCAGCGTCCAGGCGGTTCGCGAGGATCTGCACTCCGACCTGGAAAACCGACCGCAGGTGTACGGAAGTGAAAATCAGCAGGTAGGGCTTTCTCGCCAGACAGCGGATGTGCTGTCTGCGGCCGAACGGCGCGCCAAAGGCATGCAGGATGAATATACTTCTGCCGAGCACTTGTTATTGGCATTAACAGAAAGTGTGGAGGGCAAACGGCTCAGTCAATATGGACTGACCACGGATGCCATTCTTAAGGCGCTGATGTCGATCCGCGGCAGCCAGCGGGTAACCTCGCAAAACCCTGAAGGCACTTATCAGTCTTTGGAGAAATACGGCCGCGATCTGACGGCCATGGCACGTCAAGGCAAACTCGACCCGGTCATCGGACGCGATGAAGAGATCCGCCGTACGATCCAGATCCTTTCCCGGCGAACGAAGAACAATCCAGCTTTGATCGGTGAGCCGGGGGTGGGCAAAACCGCTGTTGTCGAAGGACTGGCACAGCGCATTGTCAAGGGCGACGTGCCGGAGGGATTGAAGAACAAACGTCTGATCCAGCTTGACATGGGTGCATTGATTGCAGGGGCCAAATACCGCGGCGAATTTGAAGAGCGCCTGAAGGCCGTGTTGAAAGAGATCACCGACTCGGCTGGAGAAGTGATCCTGTTTGTGGATGAAATGCACACGGTGGTGGGCGCCGGTGCGGCCGAAGGGGCGATGGATGCCAGCAACATGCTTAAGCCGATGCTGGCCCGAGGTGAACTGCATCTGATTGGCGCCACTACCCTGGATGAATATCGTAAATATATTGAGAAAGACCCGGCCCTCGAGCGGCGTTTCCAGCCAGTTCTGGTGCTGGAGCCTTCAGTGGAAGATACTATCAGCATTTTGCGCGGCCTTAAGCAGCGATACGAGGTGCATCACGGGGTGCGTATCACCGATTCGGCGGTGATTGCCGCAGCCACTCTGTCCAACCGTTACATCACTGATCGCCAGATGCCGGACAAGGCCATTGACCTGATCGATGAAGCCGCCGCCCGTCTGCGTACCGAGATCGACTCGAAACCTCAGCCGTTGGATGAGGTGGACCGCCAAATCATGCAGACCGAGATGGAACTGGAAGCGCTGAAGAAAGAGAAGGATAAGGCTTCCAAAGACCGGCGGGATGTCTTGAAACAAACCCTGGCAGATCTTAAGGAGCGTTCAACCGAGCTGACTGCGCGTTGGCAGACCGAGAAGGAGGCCATCGCCGAGCTGCAAGGCATCAAGGAACAGATGGAGCAAACCGAGGTGCAGATGGAGCAGGCTCAGCGCCGCAACGATCTGGCTGAGGCCTCGCGTTTGGGTTATGGCGTCATCCCGGAACTGGAAAAGCGCCGGGCAGAAGCAGTGGAACGTTTGCAGCAGTTGCAGGCAGAGGGGGCGCTGTTGAAAGAGGAAGTGGATGCCGAAGAGATCGCCGAGATTGTGGGCAAATGGACCGGTATTCCGGTTGCGCGCCTGCTGGAAGGAGAGATGGAAAAACTGGTACACATGGAAGACCGTTTGCATCAGCGGGTGATCGGCCAGAATGATGCCATTCGGGCGGTGTCGAATGCTGTGCGGCGCTCGCGTGCCGGGCTGCAAGATCCCAACCGGCCGATGGGTTCCTTTATTTTCTTGGGGCCGACCGGCGTGGGCAAAACCGAACTGGCGCGTGCCCTGGCGGAATTCATGTTTGATGACGAGAAGGCCATGATCCGCATTGATATGAGCGAGTATCAGGAGAAGCACACCGTGGCGCGTTTGATCGGTGCGCCTCCTGGTTACGTGGGCTATGATGAAGGTGGACAATTGACCGAAACCGTGCGCCGCCGGCCTTATAGCGTGGTGCTATTTGACGAGATTGAGAAAGCACACAGCGAAGTGTTCAACGTGCTGCTGCAATTGCTGGACGATGGCCGCCTGACCGACGGCCATGGTCGTACGGTGGATTTCAAGAACACGGTCATTATCATGACCAGTAATCTGGGCGGCGAGCTGTGGTTAAACGGCAACCGGGAGGTCAGCCGGGAACAGGTTAACCGCGTATTGCAGGCACATTTCCGTCCCGAGTTTCTTAACCGGGTGGATGAAGTGGTGGTCTTTCACCCACTGGAGAAAGAACATCTGGCGCAGATCGTTCAGATCCAGCTGGGACATGTAGCCCATTTGCTGGCAGATCGCGGGTATGGTTTTGAGATCACTCCACAGGCGGCGGCGTATCTGGCCGAGACGGGGTATGACCCGGATTACGGCGCCCGCCCGCTGAAGCGCGCCATTCAGCGTGAGTTGCAAGATCCGCTGGCGCTGGCCTTGCTGTCCGGGGCGTTCCGCGTTGGCGAGACGGTACAGGTGGATGCAGGCCCTGAGGGATTGCGTTTTGTGCCGCTGGCAGCCGGTGAATTGCAGGAATAGCCCGACTAAAAAATGCGCATAGGTTAATTGTCCCTCTCCCGAATCAGGAGAGGGACAATGTCATTGAGAGAACCAGTCGCTGAGCTTGTATCATCCCCATATGGAGGTCGAAGGTTCCGCTTTGATTGAAACATGCGCCTGCTTTTCTCCTTGACCCGCACCTGATCTGCGGGTATGATTTTCTTATCCATATCATATCTCTTTCCCCATAAAAGGAATCCTTATTTGACTTTCAATTTCCCCGAACGGCTGCATCTTGCCTACCTTCCCACACCAATCCGGAAACTGGAGCGACTCAGCGCACGCTGGGATGGCCCGGCAATATATATCAAGCGGGATGACCTGACCGGAATGGCAGTCTCTGGTAACAAGGTGCGCAAGCTGGAATTCAGCGCAGCCAAGGCGCTGCGCGAAGGCTGTACCGTGCTGATCACCTGCGGCGGCGGGCAGTCCAATCACGCCCGCGCCACGGCCGCAGTGGCCGCAAAACTGAACTTGGGTTGTCATCTGGTGCTTTCTGGCCAGCCAGACCAGGCGCAGCAGGGCAACCTGTTTCTCGACCGCCTGCTGGGGGCAGAGATCACCTTTCTGCCGGATGCCGGATTGCACGATTTCACCGACACCATGCAGACCCTGGCAGACGAATATGCCAGTAAAGGCGAGAAGCCGATGGTCATCCCGCTGGGCGCTTCGGACGCCACCGGCACACTGGGTTATGCCTGGGCTGTGCAGGAAATGATGGCACAGTTTGCAGACATGCAGTGGACTCCGGATCATATCGTGGTGGCCTGTGGTTCGGGCGGCACCCTGGCCGGGCTGCTGCTGGGTCAAGAGCTGTTCGGGCTTACCAGCCGCATTTGGGGCGTCAATGTCACTGCCGATGGCGATTATTTCCGCCGGAAGGTGGTCGAGATCCTGGCGGATTTTGGGCGTGAATATGGCTACACTGCCCGGGTGCAGGCTGATGAGGTACACATGCTGGATGGATACGTGGGTGCGGGGTACGCCATCAGCGGTGAGGCTGAGATGTCCTTGATCGCCGAAGCTGCCCGCCATGAAGCCATTTTGCTGGACACGGCCTACACCGGCAAAGCCTTCTACGGAATGGCACAAGAGATACGCAAAGGGCGTTTCAAAAAGGGAGAGAGCCTCCTTTTTCTGCATACGGGCGGCTTGTATGGCATGTTCCCGCATGCCGATTCTTTTGAACCTCAATACTTTCAGGCAGGGAGAGAATGAACCAACAATTAAGAATTGAAACCATAGGAAGATTTCTTGGAATATTATTGGGGGCAGTGGTCAGTATTGGCGCGTTGATGCTGGCTGCACCAGGCGTGGAAACAGGCGCGGCCAGTGACATCTATCTGGTGGTATCGGCGGTTCTGTTGATTGGCGTATATCTTGGTACCAGTAAATTGGCAGAGTGGTATGGGCGCAAAAAGGCGCGCGAGACCATGCAGAAATCGCTTGAAGCTGGCAAAGCCAGGCTGGAAGAAGCTGGTCTGGCAGAGCTGCCCGGGATTGGGGCCACCCCCACCCTTTTTGACTGGCAGGTACACAACACTGTCCAGAAGCTGCTTGAGGAAGGTGAGACGGTTTTGGGATATGCCAGCGGCTGGGTTAGTGCTCTTGACAGCCTGTTTATGGTGACAGACAGGGGTGTGCACATCATCCGCGTGAATCGTGATTACACACCGCACCCCAAAGGATTCCATTTTGTATTTAGACGGGATGTGGGCGTTCATCTCAAGGCTGGTCCGGCTGACCGCAATGACCAGCGTTTTGGCTTTGTACGCCGTTACAAAATTGCCGGTATGGCCGGGGACCAAAAAGACCTCATGTTGCTATTGTGGTTGTATGATCCCGAGCGCACCGGTCTTTCCAACCCGCAGAACGAGCTGTTTGAGCAGACCTTGCAGGAAATGATGAAGGCAGATTTCGCCGAGGAAGAAGCCCAGGAAGCCAAAGGCCTGACTGGCATGTTTCGTTCCTGGTTTGGCGGGAAACGCTTCTAGGCTGGATGATGGACGTGCAGGAATTGTATGCGCAGGCCCTGGAGGCGGTCGATGCCCGCCATTGGGCTGAAGCCAGAGACCTGTTACAGCAGGTGCTGCAAATGGAAGCTGGTTACCGCGACACAGCCGAGCTTTTGGAATTGGCTGAGCGGCTGGCACTGGCTGAGCAGGCGATTGCTGAACGGCGGGCTGCCACCGAGCGGGAACTTGCCCGTGAAGATGCGGCTGACGAGCAGATGCGCGGCCCGGCCTGGGTAGGTTTGGCACTCTTCTTGGGGGCGATTGGGCTGGTTGCCACACTGCTCAATTTGTTGCTGCAAAACGCAAAATAGAGCTGAATAAAAATACCATACCTCCCGCACTTTTGATGTGTGCGGGAGGTTGTGTTTCAGAACACCGGAGTCTTATGGGATCAATCGTCCCAGCGGGCCGTCTGGATCGATCATGCTTTGCAGGGCAGCATAGGGCACCAGCGCCTGCTGCGGGCCGGCGGCATAAGGCGCAACCTGATAGGGGTCAAAGGTGATCAGAACGCCTTCAGGGGTGATATTCCAGACCTGGAAATTGACCGGATCGGGAGCGGCGCCATCCGGCCACTCTATATAACCATTCTCCCTGATGCGTTGAATGCTTTGTTCGGATAGCACCCCCAGATAATCACTGTCCGGCAGGAAAAGCTCATCGAGGCTTAACGACTTTTCCTCCCGCAAGTCGTAATTTAATACGCTGCTGTAACTGGCAGGATGTGCGGCCCCGACCACGTAGGTGGAGACGGTGAATTTGATGCTGATGATATCTTGTTCGGTATGGGTGGGGATGTATTCCAGATAGAAGGAATTGAACCCGCCCAGGTCGGCCATTTCTGTCAGGTAATCCAGGTTTTCCGCGATCATGCCAGTAAAGCTTTCCACCTGGTTTTGCACCAGGGCCTGCACTACCTGATTGAAGCCCTCTGCTTTATTTTCCGGCTGGTTCAGGACGGGCTGCAAGAGGTAAATTTCCAGGTTCAGCTCGTCATTGCGGGTTTCCGTTTCCTGCGAGGTCAGGGCCACAGTCTCGTTAATCGGGGTTGGGGTCTGGCTGGGCAGCGCGGGCTGGGTGGCGGGAAGGCTTGTGGGTTCGGATGCGGACGCGGCTGGTTTCAGCGTGCCAATCTGCGTACAGGCTGACAGGATCAACAACATTGCCGCGGCCAGGAAAAGGACAAATTTTTTAGAGCGCATGGGTGATGTACCTTTCATCAAAGCAATTTGTGTGCATGGGACAGACCGGATGGTTCAGTTGCTGCCTTTGCCGCAAACAGGACAATCCGGGTTTTGGTTAAAAAGGATGGTCTGGAAGCTCATATCAAGTCCGTTAAAAAGGAGCAGCTTGCCGACCAGAAGCTCACCAATGCCCAGAATGAGTTTGACAGCCTCGTTGACCTGCAGGGTGCCGATCGTGCCGGGCAGGGCACTGAACACACCAGGCGGGGGTGCATTCTCATGATTCTGCGGGGGATGGGGGAAAAGACAGCGGTAACACGGTCCGCGGCGGGCATCAAAGATGCTCACCTGGCCTTCAAATTGAAAGACCCCGCCATAAATATAGGGCTTGCCTTGCTTTACGGCAATCTCATTGATCCAGTTACGGGTCAGCAGGTTGTCGGTGCCGTCCATCAACAGGTCATAGGGGGCGGCCAGGCGTTCACCATTTTTGGGGGTGAAACGTTCGGGGTAAACATCCAATTGTACGGTGCTGTTCAGGTCTTGCAGACGCCGGCGGGCGGTTTCAACCTTGGGCTGGTTCAGGCCGCTTTCTCCGTGGATCACCTGGCGCTGCAGGTTGGAGAGACTGACCACATCCGAATCGACCAGTCCGATGCGCCCGATGCCGGCTGCGGCCAGATAGAGGGCCAGCGGCGAACCCAGCCCGCCCACGCCCACGATCAGGGCAGAGGCGGCTTTTAATTTGCATTGACCTTCCTCGCCGATCTCGGGGATGCGCAGGTGGCGGTCGTAGCGCTCTTTTTCCTGTGCGGTCAGTTCGGGAAGCATGGGAAACCTCCGGGGGAATCAGGCGGGTGTGAGTCTATTAAACCACGAATCCTCAGGAATTTCCTTAGGAATGGTATGGTGCGGTGCGATTATTTTTTTGGTGCCATCCACCCCAGGCGGGTGATGAACAGGTATTCCGGGGCAGTGATGCCCAGGTCTTCGTCATAGCTGATGAGGATCCTGCGGGGCATGGCCAGGCGGCTGAGGCTGATGGCGTAGCCGTTGTTCTCAATGGCGGTAGTCCCCGCCAGGATCAGGCCGGTCTCGTCTGGTGCCCACAGGATGAAGGGATTAAGCCCGGTCGATTCACCCAGTTCCTGGATGCCCCAGTTGGCCGGGGTGAGGATGTAGTTGGTGGCATTGAAGCGTTTGCCGGTATAGTTGCTGCGTTCCAGCACCTGCAGGGCCAGGCGCTGGCCATCGGCAGACCAGGCGGCATCTGCCAGGGTGTATTCCCATTTGGCGTTGCCGGGCAGGGGCAGTTCGCGGCGCAGGACGCCGTCCAGGGTATGCAGCATGAGGCTTGAATTCTCACTGCCATGGGCATAACTGCCGGCAGCCGCCGAGAAGAAGGGCTGGCTGGCAGCTTGCAGGGCGGTTGTGTTCTTTCCGTCCAGGCCGCTGGACAGGAAACCCGTGCCGGTGCAGCTTCGGCCGGGGGAGCATTCACCGCTTTCCCAAATGATCTGTCCAGGGATGCCAGCAGAGATAAGGGCGACCGGGCTGTCCTCGGCGCTGGTCAGGGTCTGCCAGTCGGCGGGCGAAGCGATTTTGTGTTGCGTATAGCCTGCAAGCCAGATGCGGCGCTGGCCGTTGGCTTCGCTCACCAGGGCGATGGTTTGCCCGTCTGCCAGCCACAGAGCCGCGGCCTTTCCGGGGGAGTTGAGCAGGCTGTCGGTGACCGGGATTTTCTCCAGGCTGTCCAGGGTGAGGACGTAGAGCCGGCGTCCCTGGTTGACCAGCAGGGTTTTGCCATCCGGCGAGACGTCTTGCAGGTCAAAACCTTCGGGCAGCAGGCGGTGCAACTGCTGACTTTCCAGATCAAAGAGGAAGACGCCCGGAGAGAGGTAAGTCTCTGCCTGACGTTCGGCCAAGCCAAAGACGAGCACCTCGCCGCTGGCGGATAGCAGGATTTGCAATTCATCCGAGGGGATGACATTTTTGGGTAGGGTGGCGGCGCTGGCAACTTCTGCCAGTCCGCTCCCGTTGGCTGTGGCTGGTGCGGCGGGAGCATCGCTGCTGACCGCCCGCCACAGGGCGTCCACAGTTTGCAGGGCGGTATAGCTGCGCTCTGTCCAGGCGCGCTGGCTGAGGTGGAAGCCATCCGCACGTTCCGGGTCGAGGCCGCGGTTGGGCAGGCTTTGCGCGGCAAGCCAGAAGTTCCACAGCGGCAGGTCGTATTCATAGGCCAGACGGGCGGTGGCCAGGTTGATGCTGTGGTCGCCTTCCACGTTGTCGGCTTTGGTGGACAGGATGGGCACCGTGCCATGCTGGATGGCGTATTCGATGATGCGGCGCATGTAGCCTTCGTAACGTTCAACAGAGCGGCCTTCCCACCACACCTCCAGGCTGATGATGACAAAGCCCGGCTTGTGAATGCGCAGTTCACATTCCAGCGGCGTTTCACCGGCCAGGCAGGTTTCGGGGTCGGCCCACAGCGGGGAAAGCACCGAGGCGGCATTGAAGCCGCCCTTGACCGCCATACCATCGCGGTCAAAGGAGCCGCGGAAGTGTTCAATGGTTTCCTGCAGGTACTGCTCACGATCGCGCAGCACGTAATTGCCGGGCTGGTCATAGATGCCCAACATCACTTCCTTGATGCTCTGGCAGTCGCCAACTTTGGAAAATGCGTGCGGATCGTTGCCCAGCGCCAGGCCGCGCTGATAGATGACGATGGCGCGCTGGGGGATCTGCGGCACGATGGGCCAGTCCTGCCACTGTTCTGGCGGCAGGTGGGTGGCGGCCGGGTCGTAGGGCAGGGGTGAGGTTTCAATCTCTGTCAGGTTCCCGGCAGCGTCTGAATGTGTGACCATGGCGGTGCTGGCCGGTGATGGCTTGCCCAGCGGGGTAGATGTGACCTGTGGACTGGCTGCAATTTCGCCAGGAACAGGCAAAACAGCCGGGGCGCAGGCGGTCAACAGCAAGGCGGCGGCAGTGAACAGGAGCAGCAAGGATTGTGTTCGAATTCTTTTCATTGGCGGATTTCCATACCGATAAGTGAATTGATGCAATCATACTCCATGCGGGGAGGGATGTCAAAAGCTGGATGTCATTGCGAAGGAGCCGCACCCCTGCATCCCTGACTCCAGCATCCGGGGCAAGTGTGCGGACGCAGTGCTGCTTACACTTGCCGGGGAGCGTTGCGCGGGTCACGACCCTCCTTGCAAGGACAGAGCAAGGGTTTTTCTTTGCGTCTTTGCGTGCGTTTAAATGTTAAACTGAAAAATCAGGTTCTTGCAATCATTCGCAAGAACCTGAAAATGTGATTATGTCGATCTAGCCTGTGCCGAACTGGCGGTCGCCGGCATCCCCCAGGCCGGGCACGATGTAGCCAACTTCGTTGAGATGGTCATCCACTGCGGCCAGATAGATGGGCACGTCCGGATGGGCTTTCTGCATGGCCATGATACCTTCGGGGGCGCCGATCAAGCCCACGAACTTGATCTTCTGAACGCCCCAGCGTTTGAGCACATCCACGGTGGCAACGGCCGAGCCGCCGGTGGCCAGCATGGGGTCAAGGATCAGGCAGACCTGGACAGTTGGGGCCAGGGGCAGTTTGTTGTAATATTCCACCGGGCGCAAGGTGTTCTCGTCGCGGTAGATGCCGATGTGCCACACTTCGGCGGAAGACATCAGCTCCCAGACGCCTTCGGTCATACCCAGGCCGGCGCGCAGGATCGGCACCAGGCCGATCTTTTCTTCCAGCTCCTGGCCGGTGGTGGTGGTAAGCGGGGTTTGCACTTCCACTGGACGGGTTTTGAGATCCAGGGTGGCTTCATAGGTCAGCAGGCCGCCGAGCTCGCGCACCAGCTCGCGGAACTTCTTGGGTTCAGTGTCCACCCGGCGCAGCAGGCGCAGTTTATGGGCAACGAGCGGGTGGGGAGAAACATGCACGTTTGGGTATTGAGAGAGATCGAAATCAGTCATTTTTTTGCTCCATGGAATTTCTATGTATTATAGCTGTTTTTGCAGAATTGCGAGAAAAATTGGGTTGTCTGGTCAAGTTTGGGGCGGCTGATTTTATTAGAAATCTGTTCTAGGAATGCGGCGAGCCAGGGGGATTAAGGGTATAATCAGCTTCATGAGCGACCCACAGGAACGCATTGTTCATCCCGAACAGAAACCCGGTGACCGGGTGGATCAGGCGCTGCGCCCGCGGCTGCTGCAGGAAGTGATTGGCCAGGAGCAGATCAAGGAAAACCTGGGCATTCTGGTGCAGGCTGCCAAACAGCGCGGCGAATCGCTGGACCATGTGTTGTTCTATGGCCCGCCCGGACTGGGCAAGACCACCCTGGCGCATGTGCTGGCCAACGAGATGGGCGTGAATATCAAGATCACTGCCGGCCCGGCGGTGGAACGCACTGGCGATCTGGTCTCGGTGTTGACCAATCTGCATGCCGGGGATGTGTTCTTTATTGACGAGATCCATCGCCTGGGGCGGGCTGTGGAAGAGATCCTTTACCCGGCCATGGAAGACTTTGCCCTGGATATCATCATTGGCAAAGGGCCTTCGGCGCGCTCGATCCGCCTGAAACTGCCGCGCTTCACTGTGATTGGCGCAACCACCCGTCTGGCGCTGGTCACGGCTCCGTTGCGGGCACGCTTCGGGGCGGTTTACCGGCTGGATTATTATGACCCGGCGGCCATGGAGGAGATCGTGCGGCGCGCATCAAGGATGTTGGGCGTGGTTACTGACGAAGACGGCACCAAGGAGATTGCCTGCCGGGCACGCGGCACGCCGCGCGTGGCGCTGCGCTTGCTGCGCCGGGCGCGTGACTTTGCCGAGGTGCGCGCTGACGGGGTAATCAACCGCACTGTGGCCGAAGAAGCCCTCAACCTGCTGAATGTGGATGCTTTGGGCCTGGACGAAATGGACCGGCGGGTGCTTTTGACCATCATTCAAAAATACAATGGCGGACCGGTGGGGTTGAGCACGATCAGCGCCTCGATCAGCGAAGAGCCGGACACGATCATGGATGTGGTCGAGCCGTACCTGATGCAGCTCGGTTTTCTGGAGCGCACCCCTCAGGGGCGCATGGCTACCCGTCTGGCTTACCAGCATCTGGGCTTGGCTCTCCCGGACAACCTGCCCCCGCAGCCCACCTTGTTTGACTCATGAGAACCGACGATTTCATTTACGACCTGCCGGAGGCTTTCATCGCGCAGACGCCGGTGGAGCCGCGGCATAACTCGCGCCTGTGCGTGCTGCCGCGTGACGGCGGCCCGCTGCAGCACCGCCATTTCTGGCAGATCGGGGATTATCTGAATTCCGGCGACTTGCTGGTGATCAACCGCACGCGGGTCATTCCGGCGCGCATCTTTGCTCGCAAGGACACCGGCGGGCGGGTGGAGCTTTTGCTGCTGCACCGTGAGGACGAGCGTACCTGGGAAACCCTGGTAGGCGGCAAGCGCCTGATGCTGGGCCGCCGTTTGCAAGTGGAGAACGGCCCGCAGGCCGAAATTGTTGCCGAGCTGGACGGCCCGCGCCGCCTGGTGCGTTTTGATGAACCCGTGGAGCCGTATCTGAACCAGGCCGGGCAGATGCCCCTGCCGCCTTATATTCACACGCCGCTGCAAGACCCCGAACGCTATCAGACTGTGTATGCCCGTACCCCGGGCTCGGCAGCCGCCCCCACCGCCGGGCTGCACTTCACTCCCGAATTGATGGACCAACTAAAGGCGCAAGGCATTGGTTTTGCCGATGTGACCCTGCATGTGGGTTTGGATACCTTTGCACCGGTGACAGAAGAAGACCCCGGCCAGCACCAGATCCATACTGAATGGTGCGAGTTGACCCCGGCGGTGGCAGAGCAAATCAACGCTGCCAAACGAGCTGGCGGGCGCATTGTGGCGGTGGGCACCACCAGCGTGCGCACCCTGGAGACGGCAGCACAGAATGCCACCCCCGACGATGTGGTGGCGCCATTTTCCGGCCCGACCAGCATCTATATTCTGCCCGGATACACTTTCAAGGCCGTGGACGTGATGATCACCAATTTTCACCTGCCGCGCTCGACCCTGCTGATGCTGGTCAGTGCTTTTGTTGGCCGCGAGCGCATTCTGGCGGCGTATGAAGAAGCCAAGGCCGAGGGCTACCGCTTCTTCTCTTTTGGCGATGCGATGCTGCTGGGGTAGCCAGACAGCAGGAGGTTATTTTCAAGTTTCCAATTGTTAACAATTCCTTATTCTTCTTCACTTTTTCCGGCCTTGAATTTAAGCTATAAATAGATCAGAAAGCCGTCTTTGCATTCATTCCTGTTCTGATGAAGGCTGACCTTTTCGTATTGCTTAAGGAAAAAAATAGATGGTCGAAAGAATTTTATTCATCTCCATTTTCAAGGAAGGTTATGGCGGGGGAGAGGGCCGCGTGGCCTATGAAATGGCGCGCTGGTTTGCGCAGTATTATCAGGTGGTGATGCTCTGTCCGGGAAAGACCACCGGTCTGACCATCGACGAGACAGGGTTCCAACAATTTGAGGTGAAAAGCTCTGGAGAGACCAATCTTTACCTGTCCCTGCTGGATGCCTTTACCCTCAAAAAGATCTACGACTTTCTGGACTCTTTCCAGCCGCAAGTGATCCACATGCATGACCCAGCCCTGATGGCCGTCATCGGCCAGTTGTGGGCCAAACACAGGCGTGTGCCGGCATTTTATACCGCCCACATTTTGCCCAGCCGGGCGCTGGACTTTGGGGCAAAAGAGATCACCCGTCTGCTGGCTACACCGGTCAATGAAATGCTCGTCGAAAAATATCTTTTGAATTTCTATGAGAATTGTGACGCGGTTATTGGCCTGAACCAGAATGTTGCTACCATGATCCGTGATTTTGGTTACGATGGCCGCATTTTTCAGATCCCCAACGGGCGCAATCTGGCGCTGTATCATACAAGCCGCAGTGCTGACCTTCAGGAAAAGGAAAAACGACTGACTTTTGTCGGCTCGCTGGGCAAACGCAAGAACCAGGCTTTTTTGATCGAAGCCATGCAATTCTTGCCCGAAAATTACCGCTTGCAATTGGTGGGTGTTCCCCTGGACCGTGCCTATCTGCAGGAACTGAACAAGATTATCGCCAGATTGCGGGTACAGGTTGATTTTCTGGGGCAATTGTCGCAGGAGGAAGTGGCGGGAGTTCTGGCGCAAACCCATGTGTTTGTCTCGGCTTCAAAGATGGAAGTGCAAAGTCTGGCGATCATTGAAGCACTGGCTTCGGGTTCGCCAGTGGTGGCCCTTTCCAATGAGACAACTGACGAGCTGGTGGATGATGCAGTGGGAGCGCATTTACCCAAAGATGCCAGTGCCGAGGCTTTCGCTGCGGCCGTGCGCCGGGTGTGTGAGCTGCCACAGGCTGGGTATGAAACCATGTGCGCCAATGCCCATAACCGGGTTGAAGCGCTGGACTGGTCAAAGGTGATGCAGCGCACCATACAGAGTTATGAAACCGTGATTGCCGAACAGGCACAAAAGGCCGGTCATTCTGCCCCGTATGAATTTGCCAAAAAGTATGTTGAACAGATCCCGATTGGCAGGCTTCGGGATGAAATGGCCAGGATCATTGCGTATATCCCCAAACGCCCGAGAAAGAGGATCTTTCTGCCCGTGAAAACCCTGGGTATTGCGATATTCAATATGAATGCATCGGTTACGGGTTACTATCTGCTCAAAGTGCGCTTATGGATTTTGGGACTTTTCCGAAAGAATAAAAAAGCATAGCACACCGCATTTTTGATGGGTACACAGGGGAATAACTCCGGCTGACTGGCCGGGGTGCATTGCCGGTTTTGTGGATTTCTTCCGCACGAATTGCCAGTAAAATAGAAGCATCGGGAGGAGCCTGTATGACTGAACGTAGCTTGCAGCAATTGGAGGATGAGATCATCGCTTGCCGGCGCTGCCCGCGCCTGGTGACCTGGCGGGAGGAGGTGGCCCGCACCAAACGCAGGGCCTACCGGGATGAGGAATACTGGGGCAAGCCGGTGCCCGGCTTTGGCGATCCGCAGGCACGTTTGCTGATCGTGGGCCTGGCACCGGGCGCGCATGGCTCCAATCGCACCGGGCGCATGTTCACCGGTGATGCTTCGGGGGATTTTCTTTACCCGGTTCTGCACCAGACAGGTTTCGCCAGCCAGCCGCAGGCCGAAGCCCGCGGGGATGGACTGTACCTGCATGATCTTTTTATTACCGCTGTCTGCCGCTGTGCCCCGCCGGACAATAAGCCCGCCCGGGAGGAGATGGATAACTGCCTGCCCTACTTGCAGGCCGAGATGGATTGCCTGCCGCAGCTGGAAGGGATCATCGCTCTGGGCAAGATCGGTTTTGACAATGTGCTGCGTCTCTACCGCCAGCAGGAATATGACGTCCCGCCGCTGACCTTCAGCCACGGGGCCTTTTACCGGTTGGGAGAGGGGCTGCCCTGGCTGCTGGCCTCGTACCATCCCAGCCGGCAGAACACGCAAACCGGCCGCCTGACGGAGGCCATGTTCGCTGCCATCTGGCGCCAGGCCAGAGATTTATTGGACGGGAAGGCAGGTTCGATTGAATAAGCAGCTTAAGAACACGGCATATGTATTGTGGGGTCTGCTGGTGTTGCTGGTCTTTGGTCCATTTTTTGTGCCGCTGCGCGGGGCTGAGGGCACAGCCACTGCCGAGGAACTGGCTGCTGATAACGGCCGTTTTGTGGACGTGGATGGTTTGCAGGTTTATTACGAGCAGTCGGGCAGCGGCGACCCGGCGCTCGTGCTGCTGCATGGTTTTGGGGCCAGCGCGTATAGCTGGCGGGGAATAACGCCCCGACTGGCCATGCTGGGAACGGTGATCGCCTATGACCGCCCGGCTTTTGGTTTCACCGAACGGCCTATGCCTGGGGAATGGCAGACCGGGGTCAACCCCTACCAGGCTTCCTACCAGCCGCAGCTGCTGATTGGCCTGCTGGACGAATTGGGGATTGACCAGGCCATCCTGGTCGGGCATTCGGCGGGCGGGCGGGTGGCGGTGCAGACTGCGCTGGCCTATCCTGAACGGGTTTCGGCTTTGGTGCTGGTCGATCCGGCTCTGTATGGAAATCTCGGGTCTCCCTGGCTTCAGGCGCTCAGCGGCTTGCCGCAGGTCAATCGCCTGGGACCGAGACTGGTGCGCTCCATTCAGACCAGGGGTGTGGATTTCATCTATCGGGCATGGCACGACCCTGCTTTGGTGACTGAGGATGTTCTGACCGGTTACCAGGCTCCGTTGCGGCTGGCCAATTGGGACCGGGCGTTGTGGGAGTTGAGCAAGGCCGCCAACGATGCGCCCCTGGCAAACCGCCTGACGGAACTCGACCTGCCGGTGCTGGTGGTTACTGGTGACAATGACCAGATTGTTCCGGCTGCGGAGAGCATCCGGGCCGCACAGGAAATCCCCGGGGCGCAGTTGGCGGTGTTCACTAACTGTGGCCATGTGCCCCATGAAGAATGTGGTGTTGAATTTCTGGCAGCGGTGGAGCCGTTTCTGGCGGGTTTGTCTGAATTGCCCTGAAGCCAGCTTGCACGTGTCCTGTGAAAGATGTTATCATCAAATAAGAATCCCTGGATGAGCGTGAGCCATCCCTATTTAATGTGGAGGACTGAATGCAATGTTTATCGGTAGGCGATCAAGCGCCGGATTTTTCTCTGCCTGCTTCTGACGGCGGAATGTTCCGGTTCTCAGGTTTGTATAGCCGGAAGAATGTGGTGCTGGTTTTCAATATTGGATTTGCTTGAATCCACTGTGTCAATCATATGGCGCAGTTGCGTCATGACTATGAAGAGTTCAAGGCCTTGAACGCCGAGGTTCTGGTGTTGGTTCCCAATGGGCCCAAGATGATCGCCCGATTCAGGGGGAATCATGAAATCCCTTACCCGATCCTGAGTGACAGGGGATCCAGGGTTGGCGAGCAGTATTTCCAGGTCAAGCATTTCTTTAAACTGGGTACACCAACTGTTTTTGTGGTGGATCAAGCCGGCCGTATCCGTTATGCGCACTATGCTGCTTCCTTGCTGGCCGAACCGGATAATGAGGCCCCGTTGGCGGTGCTGGCGCAGTTGAAAGGATAGAGCGGTTCCTTTTTTTTGCGACCACCGCACAAGATGAAAGAGGTCATCCAATAAAATGGATGGCCTTATTTTATTGAATTTGTTTGCTATTGCAAATAATTGCATTTATAATATTGTGGATTACCGGATCCTGTCCGGTAGTTGCATTCATCACTTGAACAGGCATGTGCAGAACGCAGATGCCGAAAAAAGGAGGCGATTATGCTGTATTCCCCAATGCCCATGCACATCCCGGATGGCTTTCTTTCGGTTGTGGTAGGGATCATCTTTTGGATCATATCGATCGTTGTGCTGGCAATAGCCTTGCGCAAAACCGGGCAAAGCCTGGGCGAGCGCCAGGCGCCGTTGATGGGCGTGCTGGCGGCGGCAATTTTTGCCGGGCAGATGCTGAACTTTTCGGTGACTGGTGGGACTTCCGGTCATTTGCTGGGCGCCGCTTTGGCAACGATTGTGCTGGGGCCCTGGCCGGCCATGCTGGTCATGACAGTCGTGGTCTCGGTGCAGGCGCTGGTTTTTCAGGATGGCGGGCTGATCGTGCTGGGCGCCAACCTGTTCAATATGGCTGTGGTTGGTGTGGCGGTAGCCTATGCTGTATACAGTCTGGTGCAGCGCGTTGCACATGGAAAAACCTGGGGCCTATGGGTTGGCGGTTTTGCTGCGGCTTGGGCATCGATCTTCATTGCTTCTCTTTCCTGCGCTTTGCAATTGGCGATTTCGGGTACTTCCCCGGCCAATCTTGCCGTGCCGGCCATGGGTGCCATCCATGCGCTGATCGGTATCGGCGAAGGCTTGATTACTGGCGGGGCACTGGCTTTTCTTTATGCGGCGCGCCGTGATCTGGTGCAAGCCGGCGAGTCCAAACCTGGCAGCAGCCGGGGTGTAGTGGTGGTTGGCCTGGTGATTACATTTGCCTTGACTGTGCTTGCTCCATTAGCGTCCAGCCATCCGGATGGTTTGGAATGGGTGGCTGAAGAACAAGGCTTTTTGCATCAGGCGCGTGAGGCTTTCTACGATTTGATTCCGGATTATGTCATGCCGGGTATTGCCAATGAAGCCGCTGCGACCATTGCTGCCGGTATTCTGGGAACAGTGGTGGTGTTTGGGGTGGCTTATGGCATGGCGCGGCTGCAAAAGTCGGCAGGCCGTTCAAGGGCTGCCTGAATCGGCAGACATGCTTGATACCTTGCTGCAAAGGCAGGATGCCAGGGTGAAATTACTGCTCGCCCTGGCTTTCATTCTTGCGTTGGGCTTGAGCCCAATGGGAGCCTGGCCCGGCTACCTGCTCTTTGCGGCTTTGCTATTCTCTTTGGAAATCCTTTCTGGCAAGGGCATCCGGTATTACCTGATCCGCTCTCTGCTGGCACTGGGGTTTTCTCTGGCGGCTGTGCCGTTGGTTTTTCAACCTGGCGGCAGGCAGATATTTGCTTTTCAGGCGTTGGGCACAAGCTGGGGTATCTATGCCGCAGGGTTGGAGCGCTTACTGAGCATTGCCTTTAAATCCATGCTGTCGATGCAAGCCGCGTTGCTGTTGGCGGCAACCACCGGGTTTGTGGAATTGCTGGCGGCCATGCGTCAGCTTCATCTGCCGAAGGTCTTGGTAGCCATTATGAGTTTGATGTGGCGCTATTTGTTTTTGTTGAGAGAAGAAGCGCAACGCATGCTGGCCGCACGCGCCAGCCGCAGTGTGCGCCCGCCAGAACGAATCCACCAGCCGCCGTTGGCCTGGCGGGCGCATATAACTGGAGGAATGGCTGGCAGCCTTTTGCTGCGTTCCATTGAGCGCAGCGAGCGCGTGTATGCAGCCATGCTGGCGCGCGGTTATAACGGCGAACTGCCTGGGGGTCCAGCCCGCCAGCTGCAGAAGCGTGATTGGCTGCTGCTGTCCGGGGGTGCGGCTGGTTTGGTATTTTTATGGCTGTTTGGCTTTTTATTTGGAGGTTGAGAGTGGAGCCAATTCTTGATATCCAGGCATTAACTTTTTCTTACCCGGATTCAGCCCAGGTGTTGAAGGATATTCATTTGCGCATCTTGCCAGGAGAGAAAGTTGCCCTGGCCGGGGTTAATGGTTCCGGCAAATCCACTCTTTTGCAGCAGTTAAATGGCATTCTGTATGGCGAAGGCCAGATCACAATCGGGGGGATGCGTCTTGAGCCAGCCAGCGCCGGCTTGATCCGGTCACAGGTTGGCTTGGTATTTCAAAACCCCGACGACCAGTTGTTTTCGCCAACGGTATATGATGATGTGGCTTTTGGGCTGGTATACTTGGGAATGAAGCCGGCTGAGATTCGTTTGCGCGTATCCGAGGCATTGGCGGCGGTAGGCATGGCAGGCAGTGAGCAACGTATGCCCTATCACTTAAGCGGCGGTGAAAAGAAACGGGTGGCGCTGGCAACAGTGTTGTGCATGCAGCCCAAATTGCTGGTGCTGGATGAGCCTACGGCTGGTCTGGACCCGCGCGGGCGGCGGGAGCTGATCGCCTTGCTGGGTTCCCTGCCGCAGACCATGCTGATTGCCACTCACGATCTGGACATGGCCCGGCGGGTCGCCGGTCGGCTGGTGATCCTGGATGGTGGGCGGGTGGCCGCGGATGGTGATATCGAAGAGCTGATGCAGGATGGTGATCTGCTGTTGACACATGGTTTGGTGTGAAAGAGCATGGCCCTGGTGAGCCTGCACAAAAAGGGAAAGACAATGTCCTGTGAAAAATTATTTTATAAAGCATTGAAGGATCATGGCTTTCGCCTGACACCTCAGCGGGAGATTGTGCTGGAGGTGATGCACCAGTTCAAGAGGCCGGTCAGCGTGGAAGAGATCCACGAACAGGTGCAAAAGCGCAGCCAAAGCCTGGATCTGGTGACCATCTATCGCAATCTGGAACTCTTGCAGCAATTTGGCCTGGTCTCGTCCATTGAGACCAGCGGCCGCCAGCGCCTGTATGAATATCTGGGCAGCGAGGAGCCGCATTTACACCTGGTCTGCCGGGCATGCGGCAAGATCATGCCTGCCGATTTGGAGATTGCCGGAGCGATGCTTGCCCAGCTTTGCCAGCAGTACAATTTCAACGCCGAGTTGAATGAGATCAGCATTCCCGGCCTGTGTCAGGAGTGCCAGCAAGCGGGACGCCTGCCGCATATTCCCCGGGTGTGCGAAAAAGGGTAATCGTCACCGTTTGTTAACCAATTGACACCCCGACTTGCCGGTTCACATTTGTGGGTGAAGTCAAAAAAAGAAACCGGTCACCGAGTTTGTCGAGGTGACCGGTTTTGAATGTTGATTTGCTGTCGGTTTAGCGGTGGTGAACCAGCGCGTTCCAGCCAGCGTAAACAGCGGTCTCAGCCAGTTCGGCTTCGATGCGCAGGAGCTGGTTGTACTTGGCCACGCGGTCGGAGCGGGCGGGGGCGCCAGTCTTGATCTGGCCGGTGTTGAGGGCCACGGCCAGGTCAGCGATGGTGGTGTCTTCGGTCTCACCGGAGCGGTGCGAAACGACGGCTGTCCAGCCAGCACGCTGGCACATGTCAACGGCTTCGATGGTCTCGGTCAGAGAACCGATCTGGTTCAATTTGACCAGCAGGGAGTTGGCAGCTTTTTCCTTGATGCCGCGCGCAACAAGCTCGGTGTTGGTCACCAGCAGGTCGTCGCCCATGATCTGGATGCGGTCGCCCATTTCGGTCATCATCTTTTTGAAACCATACCAGTCGTCTTCAGCCATGCCGTCTTCAATGGAGACGATCGGGTACTGATCCACCCAACTCTTCCAAAAATCGACCATTTCATCACTGTTCAGTTTCTTGCCTTCCACGCGCAAGTTGTAAACCTTCTCTTTTGCGTCATAGAACTCGGAGGCAGCCGGGTCGAGGGCAATGCCAACTTCGTCACCGGGTTTGTAGCCGGCCTTGGTGATGGCTTCAAGGATCATTTCGACAGCCTTGGCGTTGGAGCCCAGAGCCGGGGCATAGCCGCCTTCATCACCGATCAGGGCGGTGTAACCGTGGCCCTTGAGGACTGAGCCCAGGGCATGGTAAATCTCGGCGCCCCAGCGCAGCGCTTCGGCAAAAGACGGCGCACCAAGGGGCATGATCATGAATTCCTGGGCATCGGTGGACTGCCAGCCAGTATGCTTGCCGCCATTGAGGATATTGAGCATGGGCACAGGCAGGACGTGGGCATTCACGCCGCCGATGTAGCGGTAAAGGGGCAGGCCGACAGAAGCTGCACCAGCTTTGGCTACGGCCAGGCTGGCGCCGAGAATGGCGTTGGCGCCCAGGTTCGATTTGTCCGGGGTGCCGTCCAGCTCGATCAGGGCCAGGTCAATGGCGCGCTGTTCGGTGGCGTCCCAGCCGATGAGCAGATCGCAGATTGGGCCGTTGACATTTTCAACTGCTTTTTGGGTGCCTTTGCCAAGATAGCGGGATTTGTCGCCATCGCGCAGTTCCAGGGCTTCGCGGGTGCCTGTGGATGCTCCGGAGGGCACAGCCGCGCGGCCCCAATTGCCATCGGCCAGGATGACTTCCACCTCAATGGTGGGGTTGCCGCGGGAATCCAGGATCTCTTGAGCGGATACAGAATCAATTTCAGCGTACATGGTTGATTTACCTCTTATCAAAGATTTCTTATTCTGGGCGGGCACGCTGCCCGCCGGATTGGTGTTGTAGACAACGGGTTTAAGTATAATCCATTTTTTCTGAAGGGCGTTCCAAAATTACGAATTGTATAGACTGGTTTTTTTTGCCAGGCTCATTTTTCTTTGGGAAAGAGGTTCATGAGCTTGCACGCGATGCCGGCATGCTGACAGACGGCTTTGACAAAGGCCAGGAAAAGCGGGTGCGGCCGGTTGGGCCGGGATAAAAATTCCGGATGGAATTGTGTCCCAAGCATAAAAGGATGCCCTTCCAGTTCAACGATCTCAACCAGCCGCCCATCCGGGGAAAGCCCGGAGAAACGCATATCATTGGCTTGCAGCAGGTCACGGTATTCGTTGTTAAATTCAAAGCGGTGGCGGTGGCGCTCATGCACCATATCGGTCTGGTAGGCTTCGGAGGCGATCGTGCCAGGCTGCAATTTGCAGGGGTAAAGTCCCAGGCGCATTGTGCCGCCCATATCGATGATCTCGCGCTGGTCAGGCATTAGATCGATCACCGGGTGGGGGGTGGTGCGGTTGAACTCGGTTGAGTTGGCTTTCTCGTCTTGCAGTACGAAGCGGGCAAATTCGACCACCTGCATTTGCATGCCCAGGCACAGTCCCAGGTAAGGAACCTTTTCATTGCGGGCGTAGCGGGCAACCTGTATCTTGCCTTCAATGCCGCGCTCGCCGAAGCCGCCCGGCACCACGATGCCGTCCATTGTGCGGATCTGTTGCCAGCATTCATTCTTCTCCAGGTCGCCAGATTGCACCCAATGCAGGTCGAGTTTGACCCCCAGATGCAGGGCAGCATGATTCAGCGCTTCACGGACGCTCATGTAGGCATCGTGCAGCTCAACATACTTGCCCACCAGAGCCACCCTTACCTGGGGTTTCTCTTTTAAGACTTCGGCTGCCAGTCGCCGCCAGGGTTCCCAATCCGCCTGTTTGCGGGTGGTGAGCTGCAAACGTTCCAGGATGTATTCGCCAACCGTGGCTTCTTCCAGGAGCAGAGGGATTTCGTATAGGTTTTTTGCGGTTACCATCGGGATCACGGCCCGGCGGTTCACATCACAGTGCAGGGCAATCTTGTCGCGCAGGTCTTCATCCACCGGCGTGTCAGAACGGGCCATGATCATATCGGGCGAGATACCGATCGAGCGCAGCTCGCGCACTGAATGCTGGGTGGGCTTGGTTTTTAATTCACCGGTCGCCCCAATCATCGGCAGCCAGGTGACGTGGATGTACATGGTGTTCTCGCGTCCCAGGTCACTGCGCAACTGGCGCAGGGCTTCCAGGAAGGGCAGGCTTTCAATATCGCCCACCGTGCCGCCCACTTCCACCAATACGATCTCGGCTCCGGTGGTTTTGGCGACCATGCCGATGCGGCGTTTGATCTCATTGGTGATGTGGGGCACCACCTGGATGGTGCCGCCCAGGTAATCACCGTGGCGCTCCTTGGCAATCACATCCGCATACACCTGGCCGGTGGTGATATTGCACACCCGGTTCAGCCGGATATCAATGAAACGTTCATAGTGGCCCAGGTCAAGATCAGTTTCGGCGCCGTCATCCAGGACGTAAACTTCGCCGTGCTGATAAGGGCTCATTGTTCCCGGATCAACATTGATGTAGGGGTCCAGTTTCTGGACGGCAACTTCGAAACCACGCTCCTTGAGCAGCCGGCCAACAGCCGCACTGGTTACGCCCTTGCCTACCGAACTGACCACGCCACCCGTGAAAAAGATGTATTTGGTTTCCATGGAACTCCTTTTCCTGCCTCTTCCGCCTTCAGGCGGTTTGCATCAGGATACGTTACAACTTAAAGAAGCAGGGAGGGCCGTGTACCGGCGCCTCCCTGAGCGTTTATCGGTAATGATCCAAAATGAGGCACTGCGATTGTTTGTTCATACCAGGCGCTTTAATTGCTTTTTACGTTAACAAATGTTCCCACTGAGTTTATCATAAAACAGGAATGTTGGATGACAAGTAAACCCACCGCTTTGTCATGCAAAGCGGTGGGTTTAACCGGGCGCAGAAATCGAGGGAATTTTCTACCAAGAGATGATCAGGAGGCAGAATTTTCCTTGCTTTCCAAAGTACGGGAAAGGAGGTCTTCCTGCACCTGAGAAACTGCTTTTTGTTTCTTGGCCTTTCTGGCCTTTTGCTCGGCGGTTTCACGAGCATTGGCGCGGTCCATGGCTTCGCGCAGGGCGATTTCCATGGCAGTGGGGCTGGGCTGGTCGGAGTCGGAAATGGTGTAGACTTCGCCTTCACCGCCCTGCTGTTTGCCGCCCTTCTTGCCGCCGGTGCGTTTTTTGCCTTTGGCCTTGACCACAGAGCCATCGGCAATCTGCTCCGGTTCAGGTTCGGGCTGCAGAGCTTTCATGCTTAGTTTGATCTGCTTCTTGCGGCGCTGTACATCCAGCACCTCGGCTTCGACTTCGTCACCGACCTTGAGCATGTCGCCGGGGGTCTTGACGTAGCCGTGGGCCATTTCGCTGATGTGCACCAAACCGGGACGTTCGGCGCCGATCTCGATGAACGCGCCAAATTTTTCGAGGCGAACGACGCTGCCCTTGACGGACATGCCTTTTTTGATCTCGCGCCATTCCAGATCCAGGGGTTTGGCCATGGTCAATTCAATGTGATCATCCTTGACCTTGCGCACCCAAACGGTGATCTCCTGGTCAACCACCAGGATATCTTCGACGCGCTTGGTGGAATTTTCGTCATCGCTTTCCCCGGTCACAACCTGGGAAACGTGCAGCACAGCGGGTTGTGGGGTGCCGATGTCCACCACCGCCCCGGCCAGGCTGGTCTTGATGACTTTACCGGTAAACTGCATTTTGGGCTTGACCTCAACGGAAGTTCCGTTTTCGGCAGCAATATTCGATTCCATACGCCACTCTCCATGTTGTAAATTTTCACAAGATTGAATTATACCTTTGCCGCTATGAACTGTCAATTAAAACACAGGCCATTTTTCCTTTTTAAGGAAACTGGAAGGGTTTCACGAGGTGTTTTCATGAAGATGAAAGCGTTTGGGACAAAGATGCGGCCGTTTGTGTTAAAATCCTGGCCATTGATCATGCCATTTGCAGCGCGGAGACTAGAATGAAACCATCACAAGATTACGCAGAACGAGTCTATGCAGGGGTATTGGGGAAGATGATCGGGGTGTTTCTGGGGCACCCCTTTGAATTATGGACTTATGAACAGATCATGGCCGAGCTAGGCGAGGTCACCGGCTATGTCAGCCATCGTTTCAACAGCCCGGTAGTGGTTACCGATGATGATCTGGCGGGCACTTTCACTTTCCTGCGGGCCTTGCCCGATTATGGCTGCCGGCTTGACCTGACCCCGGCCGAGATCGGCCAGACCTGGCTCAATTATCTGGTCGAAGGGCGCACCATCATCTGGTGGGGTGGACTGGGCAACTCGACAGAGCATACCGCCTATTTGAATTTGAAACATGGCATCCCTGCCCCGCGCAGCGGTTCGATCGCCCAAAATGGACGGGTGGTGGCCGAGCAGATCGGCTCGCAGATCTTTATTGATGGTTGGGCGATGGTTGCCGCCGGCGACCCGCAACTGGCAGCCGATCTGGCGCGACGGGCGGCCAGCGTCAGCCATGACGGCGAGGCCATCTATGCGGCCCAGGTGATGGCTGCCATGGAAGCCCAGGCTTTTATGGAGCCGGATTTGACGCGCTGTGTGGATACTGCCCTTGGTTTCATTCCGCATGATTCGGACATTTACCGCCTGGTGCAGAACCTGCGCGAATGGCACGCTGCCGAGCCGGACTGGCGCAAAACCCGCCAGCGGCTGGAAGCACAGTATGGCTATGACCAGTATCCCGGGGTGTGCCATGTGGTGCCCAATCATGGTCTCATCCACCTGAGTCTGTTGTATGGCGGGGATGATTTTCAGGAGGCGATGAAGATCGTCAACACCTCCGGTTGGGATACAGACTGCAATGCGGGTAATGTGGGCTGCTTTTTGGGGATCAAGAACGGCCTGGCAGCATTCGAAGGGCAGGTGGACTGGCGCGGCCCGCTGGCGGACCGCTTCTATATGCCTTCCGCCGATGGCGGGCGAGCGATCACCGACGCGGTGCGCGAGAGCGTTGAGATCATCAACCTGCGCCGCCGCCTGGATGGCCAACCGTTGTTCCAGCCCAAGCAGGGCGCACGCTTCCATTTTGAGTTTCCCGGTGCAGTGCAGGGTTTTCAGTCTATCGGGGAGGACTTGCGTTTGGAGAATGTGGCCGGGCACAGTGTCAGCGGCCAGCGCAGCCTGGCCTTGCGTTATGACATTCGCCAACCCGGGCAGCCTTTGCGGGCGGCCACGCCCACCTTCATCCCGGAAGAGTTCAAGACTGCCACCCAGCTCACCAGCGAGGAGCTGACTGCCAGCCCGACCCTCTATCCTGGCCAGCACATTCGCGCCAGCCTCAAGGCTGATGGCAGCAATGCCGCTTCGGTGGCGGCCAGCCTGTTTGTATCTTTCTACGGGACAGAGGACAGGTTGCAGCAGGCCAACAGCGAACTGCGCTGGATGGCTCCTGGCGAGGAGGCTGGATTTGAGTGGACGGTGCCTGATCTGCATGGCTGCCCGGTGGCGCAAGTCGGCGTGCAGCTTGAATCGGATCAGGCGCTGACGGGAACGATCTACATCGACTGGCTGGACTGGGACGGCACTCCTGATGTGTGGCTGGGCGACCCGCATAACGGGGGTAGCATGTGGCGGCGGGCCTGGGTGAATGCCTGCTCGGCCGCCGAGCGCGACCAGCATCCTGATCCCAAGCAGCGCCATGCCATTTTCCTGGTGCAGAATGAAGGGCGAGGGCTGTGTCTTCAGGGTACCCAGGAATGGAAAGCGTATGCTGTGCAGGCCGGGATCGATGTAACCCTGGCGCGCGCCTTTGGCGTGGCGGTCTGCGTGCAGGGTCTGCGCCGCTATTATGCCTTGCTGCTGGGTGAGAATGGCCAGGCGCGGCTGGTGAAAGTCTTCGACGGACAGGAGACGGTGCTGGCAGAGGCGGCTTTTGACTGGCAGGCAGGACGGAAGGTGGACTTCCGGCTGGAAACCTGCGGCGGGAAGCTGAAAGCCGCTCTGGATGGGCGGGTGTTATTCGAGGTGGAGGATAAAGAACACCCCTTCACCCACGGCGCGGCGGCCTATGTGATCGAGGAAGGCTGTCTGCGCAGTCAGGCGATGAAGATTGAGCCGATCGTGTGTGGGGAGTAGGAATTTTGTAATTTGCAGGGGCGACGCACGCCCCAACTTTTTCTATGCTTTTACTTTTCCCACTTCTCCGGCGCGCGGCTGACGAGGAAAACCAGCCACAGCACGGCGGGATAGAAATGCAGGTAGAGGCGCTCGACGGAATGGGTGATGTGCCATTCCAGCGGGTGCGGTGTGATCAGATAGGTGAAAAAATAACCTGCCAGCAAGAGCAAAAAGCTTATCGTCCAGAAGCGCAGTACCTGGCGATGGCTGTTTTCCACAGGCCGCACACCGGCCAGCAGGATATAAGCCAGGGGGATTAACCACACGGTGATGGGGGAATGCCCAAAGCTGCCCGTTTCGGCGGCCATCAACTTTAAGGTGAGCAGCCAGCGATGGGGGTCAAAGAGCAGGGCGCCCAGTTCGGCAGGGCTGCGGCTGCCAACCAGGTCATTGGCGGGTGCCAGGGCCAGCTTAAAGACCAGCAGTCCGGCCAGAGGCAGGAGGATGCCCCTGGCGTATGCCAGCATGTCACTCCATCTGGCCTGACGGTTGTCCCGGAGGCGCAGGTTGAACACCAGCAGCAAAAGGGAGGTGATCAGCAGGAAGAGAATGCCTTCGTTCTTGGTCCATGCGGCTAGCCCGGCAGTCAATCCGGCCAGGGTGAGCAAGCCGCATTTTCCATCTGGCATAAGGAAGTGCAGGCTGAGCAGGATGCAGGTGGCGAGGATCAGAGCGGCCAGGGGTACATCCGCCAGCTGCCACACACCGACCAGCACGTAAAATGGGACGCTGAGCAATGCCAGACCTGCCAGAGCGGCTTGCCCCCAGCCGCGCAACGCCTGTAAAGCAGACCACAATATCCCTGCCCCGGCCAGGGTAAAAAGACCTGCCTGCACGGCGGGCACGTAGGGCGTCTCCCTGCCGATCTGGAACCATGCCATGGCGGTGTTCATTGGCAGCAGGATGGGGTAGTCGGGATGGAATTCCCAACTGAGCATGGGGGAGAATGCTGCCTGCCAGTTGGCGGGGTCGCGGAAGATGAAGCGCGCTTTCAGGTTCCAGAAGGCATAGGTGTCAAAGCTGCCGTTTGGTGAGTAGCGGGTGTTCAAGAGGAAGTAGGCCGCGGCTGTGAAGGCTAGCAGGGCCAGCAGGGCGGTCAGCGCCCAGCCCGATTTGGTAGGGGCGCCGGGCACAGAGCAGGCTGGTTCTTCCGTTGGAACAGCACTTTGAAACGTATTTGAGCGGACGCCAGGCTTGTCGAGGCGCAAACTATGTTTCGCATAGCCGTACAAGAATAATCCTGTGAGCACAGCAATCAGCGCCATTTCCAGAACAAGAAATCCGGGTCTGTCCGGGCCGGCCAGCAGGCACCATGCAAAATACAGCAAGGAGGACAGCCCCAGACCAACGGGAATGCTGATGGAGAGGATCAATGGCCAGGCGCGCCGCCAGAATGCCGGCCAGTAATACCAGACAGCTATAAACCCCAGAGCCAGCGGCGGCAGAAAGACCAGCAAGCTTTTCAAGGCGGTCATTGATCCTCCCGGCTGAAGAGGTAGATGCGCAAGCCAAGATTGTCTTTGAGCTGCAAACCCAGTTTGGCAGCTGTTTCCTCGCTGAGCGGTTGGGTGAGGTTGCCGATCACCAGGTCTTCTGCGGTACTGCGGATGAGGATGTGCGGCGCCAGGGCATATTGCGACCAGATGAACTCCAGGGTTTCCTGGAAGGCGTCGAAATCCGGGATGCCGGCCAGGTCGCGGTCTGAGAAATAACCCACCGGGCCGGAGCCGGGCAGCGCCTCTGGCAGGCGGCCAAGGCGTTCTTCCCACAGGGCTGGATCATCCTGGCCGGGCTGCTTGCTGGCGCGCAGGTCGAGCATTTCGCTGACCAACAGGCCGATGGCGTACAGGCTGTGTGCGGCGATCAGCAGCGCCCCGATCAGAGGCAGCCAGCGCGGGCGTTTTTTGAATGAGTATGAGCGGAAACGAGCCATTCTTATTTTGAAATTTATTAATATCTCTGGGTTTGAATACTTGACGTATTTTTTTGCCAAGATTCTAAGTCATTAAAAAAGAGCAAGAATAATGGAATTATTACGGGAAAAATAATCCCTAAAACCCTTGTAATTCTGCTGGACAGTAATATTGATGCCAAAACAACAAAGGGGATGATGATAGAAAATTTCATTAAGGTTTTGTTTTTCATGATATTGAGTAATCCGAGCCAAAGAAATGAATATGACAAAAATGTTTTTATTGCGATACTGAAGAGACCAGAGAGATTGAACAACCTGGCCCCATAACTTTGCGGAAATTCGCCTTTCAGAAGATTGTAGCCGTAATTCACTTCGAGGGGACTTCCCCCCAGGAGGCTTCTTATGAGCATAAATGCGATAACGGGAACGATGCTAATAAGAGTGTCTTTTAGAAGTATCTTTTTGTCTTTGAGTTGGAAGGTCATAACAAACCATAATAAACTGCTGATTGCTAATACTTCTTTGGTTGCTACTCCCAAAATTGAAAACAATAAAAACAGGACGGTGTTTTTGCTGATGACTGCATAAAAAATCAGCATACTTAAGAAAAAAGAAGCAGGTTCCATGCTTGGAAAGGCAATTGTGCTTGTACTTGCAAACATGGTAATGAATAGTATGCCCCCTAACATTGCGACCGGTTTTTTAAAGTCAAAAAAGCGAATCAAAAACATGGTAAATATCAATGCAGTCAGCAAGGTTATTGCGATATTTGTGAAAATAAAAATTTTTATTGAGTTCAGGCCAGTTATCGTTTGAAGTAGACGAACAAAGAGGATGGGGAGAATTCTGTATTTGTAAGGAGCAATGGAAAGGTCAAATGATTCTACTTGCATGAGATAATACGCTGAATCTGCATAAATGGAGGATGTTTTCCAAAAATTATCTGACAGGAAATTTATGTTTTCACCGTTCAGTATTCCGATGTCGGGATTTCGTTCTCGAAATTCAGGAGTTTCACTTAATGGCGAAGCGAAATAATACTCCATGGTAATGACAGCTTCAGGACCATAAGCATAAAATAACCCGGTTGAAAAAATTAGCGAGCTAAATACGAATATGCAGAGTAACCAATATTTGGCAGGGGCAGTCTTTAGGAATCCATTTTGTGAATGTTTTATTTTTGATACCATAATTTTTTTATTCCCCTTTTCAAAAGATGTTATTAATACCGATTTTTTTGTAGTCAATGCTGTTTTTGACAAAGGCGCACACGAAGTCATGTGTGCGCCTTTGTGTTCGTTCACTTTATCGCGGGCAGCCGTCCGGATAGGGTGGGAACCAGCCCCACCAGGGGTTTTCGGGATGGGATTCGGGCAGGTTGGGGCACTTGCAGGTGACCGGATCCGGCCATTCGCCATAGTAACACTTGGCAGGCACCCAGCCGCGGCGGAAGCTGACCGGCGAAGCCCAGACCACCTCGCCACTGGCATTGACCACCTGCACATCGTAGGTGATCTGCCAGAAGGGCGGATTGATGATGTACTGGTGGGTTTCGACACTGTAAGCCAGGTTGGGATTGGTTTCTGCCGGGGTCAGCGGGCTTTTCAGGAAAGCGAAGCCCTTGGTATCCAGGAACTGGATCTCAACCGGTTCCGTGACCGGACTACTGAAGCTGAAAGCAAAGGTGCAGCTTGCCACCTGGGTGGTGATCTCTGGGATGCCGCCAGCGATCTTGTAGGCTGTGCCGCCTTCCGGCATGCTGCCGTCCGGGTTGATGCGCGGCGCTAGGGAACTGGTGTTGACCGGCAGGCACCAGGCATGAAAACCATCATTGGCAATGGTCATCAGGTCCGGCGTGGGGCTGGGGGCGGGTTCCGCTGCGGTTGGCTCCGGGGTGGCGGTGACCACCACTTCCACGATTTGGGTGACCACAACGGTTTGTTCCACCAGGCGGGTGACTTCCACCGGCGGGACGCTGGCGGCAGGCGCAGGGCTGCAAGCGGTGAGGCTGATAACCAGAACGGCCAAAGCGAGAACAGCAAACCACAAGGATGTTTTGGGGTGGGTGGACATATGGAAAAATTCCTCCGGGGTTAACGAAAATAAAACCAGAACAGATTATACTACCGGGTTAGGGTGAAGAACAGACAGGGATTTTCGGGTCTCCGGGAATTGCCGTGAAAAAGGAGGCAGGAGGGGGTGTTATTGGGAGATTGAAAAGGCAGAGGTCTGAAACTGAATGCAGATCAGGGCCAGATCGTCCAGATGATCAGGGTGGTGATGATCCCCAAAATGGTTCCCCCAACGACCTGGGCCGGGGTGTGGCCGATGACTTCCTTCAGCCGGTCTTCGAGAAAGTCATTCTCGATCAGGGGTTTGCCGGCGATGAAGTCATCGAATTGATCGATGAATTCATTGAAATTTTTGGCAAAAATATCAATTTGCGCTTTCATGTCGTTGATGCGGGCGGCATGGAAACCAGCCTGGCGGCGTACACCGCTGGCATCGTAGGTCACGATCATGGTCAATGCCATGGACACCGCAAACAAGGGAGAATCGAAACCCAGATACAGGCCGATGGCGGTGGTAGTACCGACGACCAGCGAGGAATGCGAGCTGGGCATGCCCCCGCTGCTGAACCAGAGACCCAGGTTCCACTGGCGGGTGAAGATCCAGTGGATGGGCACTTTGAGGACCTGGGCAAGCCACCAGCCGGCCAGCCCGCAGATCAAGACCTGATTGGCTGCCAGTTCACGCCAGATCATGACAGCGCTTCATCCTGCATAGAATCTTGCAGCTCGTCGCCGGCAAGCTGGCGGAGTTTCAGATCGGCTTTGTCCAGCAGGTCGGCACAGCGCCGGGAGAGGGCCTGGCCCCTTTCGTATAGATTAAGGGCTTCTTCCAGCGGCGGCGGCTCGCCTTCCAGTTGGCCGACAATCTCTTCCAGCTCGGCAAAGGCCTGCTCGTAACTCATTTCCTGGACGGGTTGGCTCTTTTTTGACATTTCACATTCCTTAAAATGATTATAAATCCGATTCGCGTTTGTGAATGGTGCGGGCGTCGATCTCGCCATCAGCCAGGCGGATGCGCAGTTTCTCGTCAATGGCAACCTGCTGCACACTGCGCACCAGACTGCCATCCTCGCGGCTGACAATGGCATAACCGCGGCGCAGGACTGCCGCCGGGTTGAGAGCTTGCAGGCGGTCATCGAGTCCCTGGCGGCGCGTGCGGTGCAAGTCCAGCAAATGGCGCAGGGCGCGGGCGGCGTGTTCTTCGCTTTCATCCAGCCGCTGGCGGTCGCTCTGGATGCGCCAGGCGGGCGAAACGCGTTCCAGACGGTTTTGCAGGGTTTTCTGACGGTCGTGTTGTCCATCGAGGATGGATTGGAACATCAGGTTGAGGCGGTAAGTGCTGGATTCCAGGACATCCTGCAAATCGCGCACGTCCGGGGTGGCCAGTACGGCAGCCGCGGTCGGGGTGGGGGCGCGCAGGTCGGCGGCAAAATCTGCCAGGGTGAAATCGGTCTCATGGCCCACGCCGGTGATGATTGGCACAGTTGAATGGGCAATGGCGCGCACCACGCGTTCATCGTTGAAACACCACAGGTCTTCCAGCGAGCCGCCGCCGCGCGCCACCAGGATTACGTCAATGTTTCCCAGGCGGTTGAGGGCGTGCAGGCTGCGCACGATCTCGGCCGGGGCGGCCGTGCCCTGCACAGAGGCAGGGGCCAAAACAACTTCTCCCAGAGGATAGCGGTTTTGCAGGGTGTTGAGCATGTCCTGCAGGGCCGCGCCGCTGGCCGAGGTGACGATGCCGATGCGGTTGGGCTGGGCGGGAATGGGGCGTTTGCGGTCCTCGGCGAACAGGCCTTCGGCTTCCAGGCGCGCCTTGAGGCGCAGAAACTCTTGATAGAGGAAGCCTTCACCGGCCGGCCGCAGACTGCGCACATAGAGCTGATACTGACCGCCGGCCTCATACACGCCGATCGAGCCGTGGGCCTCGACTGCCATGCCGTCCTGCAGGTCGAGGGGGATGCGCTCGGCTGCGCTGCGCCAGATGACGCAGCGGATTGAGGCGCCGGCATCCTTGAGGGTGAAGTAGATATGACCAGAGCGCGGCCGGGAGAAATTGGAGATCTCGCCGGTCACATGCAGGTTCATCAGCACCGCATCTTCCTCGAGCAGTTCGCGGATATAGCGGGTCAGGTCACTGACAGTCAGGGCCAGCGGCGTGTGAGCGGCAAACAGGTCAGGCTGCATGTGGTTTCCTAGATGAATTTCAGCCGGCGGGCGGCAAACACCACCATGCGCAGCAATAACCAGCCGTGTTTCCAGCGCTGGATGTTGGTTTCGCCGTAGGTGCGTTCGCGGTAGCGCACCGGCAGGTCAACGATCTTGAGATTGAGCTTGGCTGCCCCAAAGAGCAGGTCGAAATCGCCAAAGGGGTCAAAGTCACCAAAGTAACGGCGGTTGGCGGCCAGGTTTTGATAGTCGGACTTCCACAGCACTTTTGTGCCGCACAACGAGTCTTTGAGCGGCTGGCCCAAAAGCCAGGTGAAAATCAGACTGAAGGCCTTGTTTCCCAGAAAATTAAAGAAGCGCATGGCGTCTTTTTCCATGGGGTAAACCAGGCGCACGCCGTTGATAAAATCGCCTTTGCCACTGACCAGGGCATCGTAGAAGCGCGGCAGGTCTTCAGGGGGCACGGTCAGGTCGGCATCCAGGATCATCAGAATGTCACCGCTGGCTTCGCTGTAGCCCAGGCGGACAGCATCGCCTTTGCCTTTGCCGCTCTGGCGCATGAGGCGCGCCTGGCGCTGGGGAAATTCCTTCAGTATGGTTTCAATCGTCTGATATGTGTCGTCACTGGAGTGGCCTTCGACGAAGATCAGCTCGGTGCCGCGGCCCATTTCGGGTACACGTGCAAAGATATCGCGGATGTTGCCGGCTTCGTTGCGGGCAGGTACCACAACCGAGACCAGCGGCAGTTCATCTTGCTGGCGCGGACGGGGTTGGGGGCGGGCCAGGGTAAAGTTGGTCAACGCCAGATGTTTGAAGGGCCACAGGCGCACCACAAAGCGGTTGAAGACGGGGGTCAGCAGCGGGATGGGGAAGGGCAGCATGATCTCGCGGTTGTGGCGGATGACTTCAAACCCGGCCAGGTAGAGCAGATTTTGCACATCTTCCGGGGTCAGCCAGTTTTGATAAAGGTGAGGATGGGCCAGTTTCAAGGCCGCAGCGATCTTCAACGGTGCTTCCCACAGGCGGCTGTAATAGTTGATGATCATCCGTGTGGAGGGGGTGGCCAGGCGGCACAGCTGCTCAAAGACTGCTTGTACATCCCACAGGTCGTTGATCACATCCGAGAGGATGATGAAATCAAACGGGCCGTCAATCTCAAGATCGTGGGCATCGGCCTGGATGAAGTGCAGATCGGGATGGCGCTCATGGGCTATGGCGATCATTCCGGCAGAGAAATCGATGCCGACGCCATGTGCGGGCTGCAAGGCAGCCAGCAGATCACCTGTGCCGCAGCCAATTTCCAGGATGCGCTTGCCGGGTGGAATCATCCATTGAAATAGATGGTTAAGGCGTTGGTGATAATAGCGGCCGCTGAGGCTGCGGAAGCGGTGCAAATTGGCAGCGATGAAGTCCCAATGGGAGGTGCGCTCTTGCTGGTAACGCAAGAATCGCAGGTCGTCTTTGTAGAGATTGCTCACGGGTTTTTGATCCTGAATTGTCATAATTTCCGGCAGCCTGCCGGTGCAGGAAAGTATACCATTATGGCGGGATATGAGAGCAAGGCAATCAGGCGATTCGTTAACTGGTCGATTGGTCAATTATTGAATCAGGAAGCAAGGTCTTGCAGGCATAAAAAGCATCCTCACAAAAAAATTCATGATATGCTTTCCCTGATTTGCAGCAGTATCGTAAATTGGGGGAAGTTAGAAAGGGATTGGGCGTGGGAAAACCGTTGTTTCACTCTTCCCCCGTTGGCGGCGCGGGGTGGCAGGCTCCACTGCCTGAATCGGAGAACTCGCCGCCCTCCACCGGGATGAATTCCCATTCGTAATGGCCTTCATACAGGCTCAGTTTGAGCACGCCATAGGTGCCGGAATGGAACACTTCGCTGTTCTCGAGGATCTTCTGATAAGGCCGCTGGCTGGCGCCGCCGGTGCCGACCACAAACTGGCGGATGCCGAAACCGGGGTCGAGATTGCCCTGCGGGTCTTGCGGGGCGAAGCGTTCATAATTATGATCATCGCCGCTGAGGACAATATCTGCCCCGGCGGCATACAATTCCTGCCAGAAGGCGTCCAGCCAGTGCGAGCTGCCGCCCAGGCCGGAGCTCCAGCGAGGATCGTGCCAGTAAGCCAGGATGCAGTCGGATGGATGGGCGGCAAGGTCGGCTTTCAACCAGGCCACCTGTAGCGAACTGGGGCCGCAGCCGCCTACCCACAGGCAGGCGGTGTTGAGCACGATGATGTGCCAGTCTCCCAGGTCGTAGCTGTACCAGCCCTGGCGGATCTGCCCGGCGGCTTCGCCAAAATAGGCAAAATAATCTGCGGCGTGGTCGACCTTGTATTCGTGGTTGCCAGCTGCGGGGCGGATGCGCTCCTTATGCCGCCCCCAGGATGGTTCGAAACAGCGCTCGAACTGGTACAGGGTGGCGTCTTCGTTGACGTTATCGCCGGTGGTGAAGATCACGCCGGGTATCTCGTCCAGCAGAGCGGCAGTCTGGTCGTCGCCGTCCTGGCCGCAGATGACAATATCACCTGCCCCTACCAGTATGGCCGGGGTGGCGGTGGGGGTGAGGGTGGGCGTTGTGGTTTGTGTGGGGGTGGCTGTGGGCTGCGGGGTGTGCGTGACCGTCGCGCTGGGCTGCGCCGTGGCGCTGGGCGC
>JAGVAB010000170.1 GCA_020060485.1 Anaerolineales bacterium | reverse complement strand
TGATTTACCCCCTCCCATCATCCCTCCCCCGGTATTGATCCAATTTTCATTCCTGGCGTACCGGCCGGGGGAGGGAAAAACCGTGCTGTGTTGAGCAGCGAAGCTGCTCAACACAGCACAAGAAGCTCCCCTGCCCGCAAAAGAATGAAGATCACACGTCAAGCACCTCGCGGGGAGGGGAGTTTGAGGGGTGGGGTGCAGAAAACCTGGCGACATACGCAAACCAGGGCTTATTTGGCCTGTAATTTGGCGTCATCATTAAGATAAGGGAACAGAAAATTAACTTTGAGAAGGCCATGGCGTTAATAATTGTGCCCTTGACAGGAATCCCGCTAGTGGTGTTAAATACAGTTATGTTCTTTGACGCACTTCTTCTTTCGGCAGCATTTCATAACTTCCTTTTTTCTCTCAATCTTTGCAATTAAATAACTGGATCGTATTTCATTCACCCATCTCTATGAGGTTATGATTTCATGTCGAACCATGAAGAAATGAACGGGGAAAGAAGCGAGATCAAAAAGGCCGCCCCCGGCTGGCTGCTGCAGATCTTCATTCACCCCAAACAGGTATTGTCAGAAATCCTCAGCAGACCGAAGCCGTTGTGGCTCTGGCCGGTGCTGATCCTGACCCTGCTGGCTATCCTGCGCATCATGGTCAGCGGCCCGATCCGTGTTCAGGCTGCCCAAATGAACACGGCCATCCCGCCCGACTTCGAGTATTACACCCCTGAACAGCAAATGCAATTTCAATCTGCCATGGCTGTTTCCCGAGGGCCAGTCATGGTGTATTTGTTGCCCGGACTGGCCGCTGTTGCCGGGGTGTGGATCGACTGGTTTTTGATGGGCGCCATTCTGCATCTGGCCCTGACCCTCAATGGCATCCGCAGCAGCAATGCCAGTACAATGAATCTGGCAGCCTGGGCCAGCCTGCCGCTGGCACTGCGTGAAATTGTGCGCATCCTGGGCATCCTCATCACGCACAGCGTGATCAAGTCCCCGGGCCTTTCCGGGTTTGCCGGCGGCGGGTTTGCTGCAGCGCTGCTTGCACGCATTGACCTGTATTTTCTCTGGCAGTCGGCCTTGATCCTGCTTGGGGCGCTGCAAATCTCGAGCGTAGCCCGCACCAAAACCTGGGCTGTGACCTTGATCACCATCCTGATCGTTACTGTGCTGCTCTCCATCCCGGCCTTCCTCCTGGCAAAACTCAGCTCCATTGGCTCGGTCACCCCGTTTCTGATGTTCTGACATGGCCAGCCAACCCCTGATCGAAATCCGCCAGTTGCGCAAGGTCTTTCACATGGGCAGCCAGACCATATGCGCCGTGAATGATCTGGATCTGGATATCCCGTCCGGTTCTTTCACTGTCATCATGGGGCCTTCCGGCTCAGGCAAGACCACCCTGCTCTACATGCTGGGCGGACTTGACCAGCCCAGCTCTGGCAGTCTGCAAGTGGATGGTAATTTTCTGGAAAAAATGGATGAAAACCAGTTGGCGCTCTACCGCCGCCATAAAGTTGGCTTCATTTTCCAGTCTTTCAACCTGATCTCCAGCATGGAAGCTCTGGACAATGTGGCCTTTCCGATGCGTTTTGCCGGCATGTCCGCCAAAACGCGCCAGGTGCGGGCCATTGAGCTGATGCGTCAGGTGGGGCTGGAAAAACGCCTGCATCACCGCCCCACCGAACTCTCCGGCGGCCAGCAGCAGCGGGTCGCCATTGCCCGGGCGCTGGTCAATGACCCCCTGCTGATCCTGGCAGACGAACCCACTGGTAATCTGGACAGCAGCAGCGGCTTTGGCATCCTCAAATTGCTGGCCCGCTTGCAGCGCGAAGGCCGCACGGTGGTTGTTGTTACCCATGATCCCCGCACTCTGCACTTCGCCACCCAGGCTGTCTATCTGCTGGATGGCAGCACCGTCAGCGAAGAAGAATACCAGGCGGCGATCAATCTATCTCAACTCGAACAAGACGAGGAGTACCCAGAATCATGAAATCCTCATTTGTCAAATTAATTTCCGGCGTGTTTTTGCTGGCTGCCATGCTGCTGGCGAGTACCCGGCAGATCTTTGCCTACCAACCACTGGCGCCGCTTGCCGATCCGATGGTGACCCTTTCAGCCGACAACCCGGCCAGGTCTGGCACGCCCGGCAGCCGCATCACTTATACCCTGACCATCGCCAATACCGGTGATGCCAGCGATACCTTTGCCTTGACCTCCAGTGGTCACCTGTGGACAACCACCATCGGCGACAGCAGTTTGACCGTGGACCCCGGAACATCGAAGACCTTCAATGTCGAGGTCATCATCCCGCTTGATGCCACCAACGGCGCCAGCAACACAGCCACCATCCAGGCACTGGGCACAAGTGGCGCCACACACAGCATTCCACTCACCACCACTGCCGTGATCCCAACCGCCACCCCTCCGGCCGGGATCAGCCGCCCGCTGCTGGTCGTCCAGTCCTATTCGGCTGGCGGCACGATCGAATCGGGCAAGGATTTCACTCTGGACGTGGCAGTACGCAACAACGGGCAGGCCCAGGCCAATAACATCATCATCTCGTTTGAAAGCACCGACTTTTTGCCCCTGGATACCGGCGGTCTGCGCACTGTGTCCAGTCTGGTGGCCTCGAACAGCGTCTCTGTTTCGCACGCCTTTCTGGCAGGCCCGGATACCGCCAGCAAAACCATCGGCACGATCAATGCCACGATCACCTACAGCGACAACGCCGGAAATTCCTACTCAGACAACTTCACCCTGATCGTCAATATCAAAGCACCGGTTTACAGCGGTGTGGTATCCGCCACCCGCACCCCCACCGGCATGCCGCGGCCGCAGATCATGGTCTCCAAATACAGCACAGACGTGGACCCCTTACAACCCGGCAGCATTTTCAACCTTTCTCTGGAAATGCGCAACCTCGGCAACTCGGAAGCGCGGGCGGTTACCATGATTCTGGGCGGCGGCAATGTTGAGCTCAGTGGCGGTACGCCCCAACCAGGTACCACTGGCGGCAGCGGCGACACGAGCAATTTTGCCCCACTGGGCAGTTCCAACCTGTATTACCTGGGCGATATTCCTGCCGGCGGCGGCTTTTCCGGCACGCAGCAATTGATCGTCAATGTGAACACCAATCCGGGCGCTTATCCGCTCAAACTGTCCTTTGTCTACAATGACGTATCCGGCAATCGGGTGGTCGATGACCAGGTTGTCACCCTGCTGGTGTATAGCCTGCCACAGATTGAAATCGGGTTCTACCAGGAAACCGGCATGGTGATCTGCAGGGGCAGCCTGCCATGCTGCCCCTGCAGATCACCAATCTGGGGCGTAAATCTGCCATCCTGGGCAATATGAAAGTGACCGCCGCAGACGCAGAGCTGACCAATAACACCAGCCTGATCGGCACACTGGAACCTGGCGGCTATTTCACCCTCGATCCGCTGCTGACCGCCATGCAGGCCGGCCCGCTGGAGCTTGAGATCTCCATCAATTACACCGATGATTTTAACCAGCCGCGCACCATCACCCAGACCCTGTCCCTCATCGTGGAAGAAGCGACTGAAATGGATCCTTTTGAGGACGGCATGTTCCCACCTGAAATGCCGCAACAGCCGGAGACCTTTCTGCAAAAAGTAGTGCGCTTCATCAAAGGGCTTCTGGGACTGGACAGCGCCGTGCCAGAGCCAGAGATCTGGCCGGAAATGATACCAGGCGAGATCTATCCGGAAGAAGCGCCGTCCATCAAAAGACCGCTTGGATAAGAGAAAGACATCATGCGATTTTGGGATTTGATCTCACTGATCTTCAGTAACCTCAACCGGCGCAAAGGCCGGGTTGTGCTCACCGCCATGGGCGTTGTCATCGGCACGGCGGCCGTAGTACTGCTGGTTTCGCTGGCCACCGGCCTGCAAAAGAATGCCACCAATCAATTGGGCGGCATCGGCGACCTGACCCTGATCACCGTATACCCGAACTATGAAGCCGAGATGAGCTTCATGAGAAGCGGCGGGGGCGGCGGCCCGATGTCCAGCCTGAAAATGCCAAACAACCAGACCATCAAAGAGATTGAAGCCATTCCAGGTGTGAAGACTGTCATCGCCCGCGACTCTTTGCGTACGGGCGGTTTCCTGCGCTACGGCAAAATGGAAACCTATGCCTATGTGCTGGGGGTCGGCACCGACGACCTGGCGGTATTCGAATACCCCGTGCAGGAAGGAGTTTCGCAACTGGAGCGCGGCACTGCCATCATCGGTGGCTGGGCAGCCAAGAATTTCTACAGCCCCACACTGCGCCCCGGCCAGGAAATGCCCGAACAGCCCGACCTGCTGGGCCAGCAAGTAAAACTGGTTTTATCGAAATGGACAGAGGACGGCCAGGAAGTGCAAAAAACGATCCCCCTGCGCATCGTAGGCGTTCTCGCCGAAGTGCGCGGCGAACAGGATAGCGCCCTGTACGTGCGTCTGGATGACATGACTGCCTGGAACGAATGGGCCAGCGGGCAGCGCATCAACCGCAACAAGGATGGTTATGAGAATCTGGTAGTCAAGGCCAACAATGTGGATGAAGTATTGACCATTGCCGACAGCATCAACGCTCTGGGGTATATGGCCGTCACGCCCCAATCCTTCGTGCAGGGCATCAACAGTTTCTTCATCATTTTGCAGATCATGTTTGGCGGGGTGGGCGCCATCGCCCTGCTGGTGGCGGCCATCGGCATCGCCAACACCATGACCATGGCCATTCTGGAACGTACCCGCGAGATCGGCCTGATGAAAGCGGTGGGCGCCTCCAACCGCGATGTGCTCACCATCTTCCTGGGAGAAGCTGCCGGGATCGGTCTGATCGGCGGCATCGGCGGGATCATCCTGGGCTGGGGCGGTGGGCAGATCCTGAATGTGGTGGCAGTGGCCTATCTGGCCAACCGGGCGGCCACCCAGGGCGGTCTGCCGTCGTCTTTTGCGGTGTCAACCCCTGCCTGGCTGCCGTTGTTCGCCCTGGTCTTTGCCACCCTGGTAGGCATCCTTTCCGGCCTCTACCCGGCCCTGAATGCGGCCACCTTGCAGCCGGTCAGCGCTTTGAAGTATGAGTGAGCCTTTGTTTTTGCTGCACAGTCCAGATAACCAAACCGGACACTTCGACAAGCTCAGTGTCCGGTTTGGCATCGTATCGTGTATGTATACAGATCAAACCAGAGCCTGGTCCAGGTCGGCGATCAAATCCTTAACATCTTCCACGCCAACCGACATGCGCACCAGGCCATCACTGATACCCGCCTGCTGGCGTTCTTCCGGCGGCACCTTGGAGTGGGTCATGCTGGCCGGATGTTCGATCAGCGAATCGACAATGCCCAGGCTGACAGCCCGGCTGATGAGGTTCAGGCGATTCATCAAGTTCACACCAGCCTGCACCCCGCCCTCGAGTTCAAAGGCCAGCATCCCGCCAAAACCGTTGTGCATCTGGCGGCTGGCAGCTGCATGGCCGGGATGGTCTGCCAGACCCGGATAGTAAACCCGCTCAACTTTGGGGTGGTTCAACAAGTATTCAACCACCGCCACCGCGTTTTCGTTGTGCGCTTTCATCCGCAGGTGCAGGGTCTTCAAGCCGAGGTTGACCAGCCAGCAGTCAAACGGGCTGGGCGACCCGCCCAGTTTCAGCCAGCGCCCGACCCCGTCGCCGCGTGGGTCAATGTATTCGACATGCGAGCTGACCACCGCCCCGCCAATCACCACGCCGTGCCCGCCGAGATACTTGGTGGTGGAATGCACCACCACATCTGCACCGAGGGTCAGCGGCCGTTGATGATACGGGGTGGCAAAGGTGTTGTCGACCATCAACCAGGCGCGATGGGCGTGGGCAATCTCCGCCAGCGCCTGAAGATCAACGATTCCCAGGGTGGGGTTGGCCGGGGTCTCAACATAGGCCAGTGCAGCCTGCGGGTGAGCGGCAAAGGCAGCCTCCCAGGCCGGCACAGAAAGATCGTCCACCCAGACTGTACGCAAGCCGATTTCAGCCGCCAGGTCATACAGGAAACTGAACGAATTGCCATACAGGCAGCGTTGGGCGATGATGGTCTCGCCAGGGCGCACCCGGGCCAGGATGGCGGCGCTGATGGCGGCCATACCGGAAGAGAACACCCAACCGGCTACGATTTCTTCCATTGCTTTACCAGGCTGGGCACGCAGCAGGTCAATGCCCTCCAGAATGGCAATCTTTTGCGCAAGCTGGGTGGCATTGGGATTGCCCACACGGGTATAAATGTAGCCCTCCTGCTCACCGGCAAAGATGCGCCCGCCCGTTTCAGCATCCGGGAAACAAAATGTAGAAGTCTGGTAAATGGGCATGACATGCGCCTGATGGGGGTTATCACCCTCACCGGTGTGGTTCAGCAACGTTCCCAAACCAAATTCTGAAGAAATTTTGGTCATGAAGACTCTCCGATCATTTATGGATTGGCCGCATCAGATCGAGCGGACTTTTTCGGCGATCTGGCGCACCTGGAATTTAATCTTCTCCTCATCCAGGGTCAACAGTTGGCGATCCTGCATGACCAGCTTGCCGTGGATCATTACGTGGCAGACGGCCGCAGTGGACATGGCATAGATAAAATGCGAATACAGGTCATAGCAGGGTGTCAGAGAGGCCGCATCAAAATCGATGACGGCCAGGTCCGCCAGCTTGCCCACTTCCAGCGACCCAACCTGGTCTGCCAGGCCAACGGCACGCGCACCGTCAATGGTCAACATCGAGAATACCTGCTCGGCGGGCAGTACAGTCGGGTCACCGCTGACCCCTTTCTGCACCAGGGCGGCAAGCTGCGCCTCATGAAAAAGGTCAAGGTCATTGTTGCTGGCCGGACCATCGGTGCCGATCGAGACATTCACCCCGGCTGCCAGCATGTCGGCCACCCGTGCGATCCCCGATGAGAGCTTGAGATTGGAGGAAGGGCAATGGGAGACCGACGTACCAGTCTCTGCCAGGCGTTCGATCTCGGCATCGGAAAGATGCACACAGTGCGCCAGCAGGGTTCTTTCTCCCAGCAGACCCACCGAGTCCAGCACCTCAATGGGCGTCTTTCCATATTTTTGGCGGACAAGTTCCAGCTCGCCTTTCGATTCAGCAGCATGGGTAATGAAACCGATATTCCGTTCCTGCGAGATGCAAAGGATATCCTCCAGCATCTTGAGATTCGTGGTATAGGTGGAATGAGCCTGCATGTAAAGGTGGATCAGCGGCTCATGTTGATAGCGGTCGAGAAGCTCCATGGCAATCTGGAGAGCCGCATCACGGCGTTCTTCAAAACCGGGAATATCTGCAAAACTGGGGCCGTTGACCATGCGGAACCCGGCCCGGCGAACAGCATCAAAAGATTCGGGGTAATGCCAGTACATATCCGCTGCACAAGTGGTGCCCGCGCGGATCATTTCAACCATTGCCAGTTCAGAACCTGCCGTAACCGTGTCTGGCGAGATCACGGCCGCTTCAACTTTCCAGATCGTTTCCAGCCAGGATTCAAGCGGGCGGTCATCCACCAGACCACGGAAGAGGGTCATTGCCCAATGGCCATGCGTGTTGACCAAACCCGGGATGATCACCTTTCCTTTTAAGTCCAAGGTCTGGACTGGCGCAAACTGGCTTGCAGCCTCATGCTGCGGGCCGATCCAGATGATCCTGGAATCCTTGACAGCTAATGCGCTGTTTTCAAGAATGCGGCGTCCGGCATCCATGGTAACCAGCGTGCCGCCCTGCAGAAGAAAATCAATCTTAAGTAGTTGCATATTGAAAATGATCTTCCTTATGAAAAGGTGAGTACCACCAGGGTACTCACCTTTGAAAAACGACCGAAGAACTTAGTCTTCGTCTTCTTCCGCGACAAACTGCTCGCGGCCGGAAAGCATGAAGCTGGCAATCACGATCAAAATGAGGAATGGCAGTACAGATGCCCAAACGGCAGCCTGACCCGATGAGCCGGTGAAGCCGTAGAGGGTCTGTCCAGCCAAACCGGCTGCAACCAGAATGCCAACGATCAAACCACCCAGGGAGCCAACGATCATCAAGATCGTGCCCAGGTTCCTTGCCTTGCCGGCAGATACGTCTTCCGGATCCATGATATCGGTCCAGATCAGGCCCCAGCGCTTCACACGCGGGTAGAGCAGGGCGAGCAGGATCGGGCCAAGGATGAAAGCGGCAGCAAAGTTGTTGACCGTGATGGTCACCGAGAGGAAGGCGAACGGAACGATGCTGGCCAGGTCCAGATACCAGGCAATGATGATACCGCAGGCGGCGGAAGCGGTCAGGGCCACAATTTCAAAGGCAGCCAGTTTCTTGCCGCTGTTGGTGGTGGGGGACATGTCATCCTTGCCAACCAAACCGAAAACGGAACCCCACATCTTGTAGGGAATGAAGCCCAGGAAGAAATTGCCAACGAACCCAAAGATCGAGCCGATGCCCAGCGTGCCGCCGAACAGATCGCCGATCAGGTTACCAATGGCTGAGCCCCAGGCACCCGCAGGCCCAAACAACAGGCTGAAGACAGGGGGAAACACATTGGCAGGGCGGACTTCGGTAATACCGGGAACGATGGGAATGCCGCCTTTGAAAACGATCAGAAAAGCTGCATAAATTGCCGCAGAAAGCGCCACCAGGATGATCATCCGGGTGTTCTTCCACATGGTAACTACTTCTTTCATTGCCTTTCTCCTTTTTTAATTAAGAAATTGAATTAGACGAACACACGAAAGCGAAAAACTGTCTGTTGATCTTGTCGAATAAGCACCTCCTTGATCAATGCAAAGGGTAGCTGAAACCTGAATAACTCATTCCTCCGGGGGATGCATGAACATGACGGCCTTTTCACAATTACAGTCCAGCACGGTCAATTCCTGCAATGTTCGCAGCAGGAGGGAAGACAGCTTTTCGCGAATATCCTGCATATCGCCGCTGACAAATGTCATTTCCTCTTCCATGCCGGAAGCCCAGTTGATGGAATAGGCAACGGCGGCATAGTGCATATTCAACTCACGCGCCAACACCACTTCCGGCACGCCGGTCATGCCGACCACCTCGCCGCCCAGTTTCTCGTACATGCGGATCTCGGCCGGGGTTTCAAAGCGCGGACCATTGGTGGCCACATATACGGCATGCGAGCGGATGTTCAGGCCAAAGACTTGCGCCAGCTCGAGGATCTTGCCGCCCATGGTCGGACAATAGGGCACATCCATGCTGGTATGTGCCAGGCCTGTCTTGCCGCCATCGTAAAACGAAAGCGGACGGTTGTTGGTGAAATCAAGGAAATCGGACAACAAGGCCAGCCCCATGGGCGGAATCTCGCGGCTGATGGAACCCACAGCATAAGTCGCCAGAATGCGCTTCACGCCCAGCATTTTCAGGGCCTTGATGTTGGCACGGAAATTGATATTGTGGGGCGGGGTGGAATGGTCCAGACCGTGGCGCGCCAGATAGGCCAGTTCGAACCCATCCTTGCGGGCAACATTGACCAGCGCCGGGCCATAAGGGGTATCCACGCGCGTTTCTTCCAGGTCAAAGCCTGGTATCTCATATATGCCTGTACCGGTGATGATCGCAGAGTCCATTCTGCTCTCCTTACTCTATTTTAACCAAAATAGCGGTGTAAATCATAGGGGCTGTGGATACCAAATTGGGTTATGACCCCCGCCACCAAGTGCGGCGGGGTGATGTCAAAGGCCGGATAGTAGGCATCGATGGCCTGATCGGTGGTGGGAACACCGCGGCAGGATTTCATTTCGGCCGGGTCGCGCTCCTCGATCTCAATTGATGCGCGATCAGGTTTCTTTTTATCCGGCCAGGCAAACACAAAATAAGGCACGCCATGATGATGAGCGGCAATCGCATTCTGGAAAGTGCCGATCTTGTTGACCACGTGCCCATCCAGGGTCACCAGATCTGCCGCGGTGAAATATTTCTGCACCTTGCCCTGCGAAAGGATATAAGCGGGCATATTGTCACCTATGATCTGCACCGGGATACCCAGTTCATGAATGCTGGGCGCTGTCAGGCGGGCGCCCTGCAGGTAGGGGCGGGTTTCCGGTGTGAACAGGCGCATCTGTTTTCCCTGCCGTTTGGCCACTGCCAGCGTCAACAGAAAAGCGGTTTCGGCAAAACACATGGTCAGGATGCCATCGCCGTCGTCGATCAGGCTGGCACCATACTCAGCCAGGGGGACGTAATTCTCATAATTCTTGTCGCGAAATGCTTCAATCCATGCCAGCAAGGTTTCTTCAACATTCTTGCCATCGGCGATTGCGCCGCGCACCACTTCAAAAGTCATTTCCAACCGGCGCGCCAGCGAAGTGTTGGTGGGACGGGTAGCGATCAGACGTTTCATAGCTGCTTGCAGGGTTTCCAGCTGGCTTTCTGCAGAGGCATCGGCGCACTGCCGGGCAGCCATTACCATGGCATACTGGGCAGCATGCGGCGGGCCGCCGCCTTGGGTAACCATTTCCTCAATTGCGCGGGCTACACTTTCCACATCCTTGCAATGCACAAAAGACTTCTCAAATGGATATTTGCGGCGGTCGCCAATCAGGACTACGCCATCCTCATAGCGGGCAACGTTTTCACGGCGCAGCAGGAAGGGCAGCATTTCATTGATTTCGGATGGTTCCATTTTCAACCTCCTGGTTCTAAAAGCGGGTCAAACCAATAATCTTGCCATACCCCATGATGCTGAGTACGATCGAGGCCACAGTAAAGACCACAGCAAAGATCAGTATATAATAATCCGCCTTACGCATTTGCAGGTTCAGGTAGAAGGTGCGCTGGTCACGAGCGCCAAAACCTTTCGATTCCAGGGCCATGGCAAAGATATTGGTGTTGCGAATGGTAGAGATGAAGACCGGCACCAGCAGCGGCAGGAATTTTTTAATCCGATCCAGCAGGTTGCCTGAGTCCAGGTCCAGACCGCGGCTGCGCTGCGCCTGGCTGATGGTCATCGTACTGGATGCAATTGTCGGCACCAACCGCAGGGCGGTGGAGATGGCAAAACCCACCCGGTAGGGCATGCCCAGGCGGATCATGCCCAGCACCAGTTCTTCATTGCGGGTGGTGCTGATCAGGATCATGCCAGTGGAGATCATAAAAACCATCAGGAAGGTGCGCGCAATGGCAAACAGGAAGGATTCCACTTCAAACACCCAGAACAAAGGCGTTACCCCCTGGGAAAAGAAATTCCACAGCACCATGCTGGAAACCGTTAAGACGATCAGGATATACCGAATGCGGCGCAAATTTTTGAACGACCTTGAAACCAGAAGCTGAAACAAGATCAGAAAACCTACTGGCAGCATCCACACCGGGTCTTCAAAGAGCAGGATGGCAACAAAAGTCAACAGGAAAACGATGATCTTGGTTCGCGGATCGAGGCGGTGGATAAATGATTTGTTGTCCAGATAAATCTCGGCATCCATCAGTCTTGCGCTCCTTCGATACAATTTGACATTTCTTCGGGGGTCAAAAACGTATGACCGAGGCGGGTGCTGAATTCCACAAAATGAGGCGGGCGCAGCGAAGCCTCTGCCAGTTCGGCGTCATGTGAAAAGACTTCCCGCGTGGAGCCTTCCAGCATGATCTGCCCGTCCTTCATCACAAACACCCGGCGGGCATATTCGGCCACCACCCACATGTGATGGGTCACGAAAATGATTGTGCTGCCATTCTCATTCAGTCGGCGTACCATGTCCATCATGCTGCGCTGCTCGGCGTAGTCCAGTCCGGTGGTTGGTTCGTCCAAGATCAACACATCCGGTTTGGCAGCCAGCACAGCGGCCACGGCCACACGCTGGCGGCCGCTCTTGGTGAGGGCAAACGGATCCTGTTCCTCAAAGCCTGTCAGGCCAACTGCGTCCAGAGCTTCCTTCACGCGCTGCTTAACCTCGTCTTCCGACAACTTGCGCAGGCGCGGGCTGAATGCCACCTCATCGAAAACTGTCTCCGAGAAGATCTGATGGTCCGGGTTCTGAAAAACATAGCCCACGCGCTGACCGAGCTTGAACACACCCTGGTCACGGGTGGGCAGACCATCCACCAGGATCTCGCCGCCGGTGGGCATCAACAAGCCATTGAAATGCTTGGCCAGAGTCGTCTTGCCGCTGCCGTTCTGACCAACGATGGCCACCATGTCACCTTCGAAGATATCCAGGGTGATGCCTTTTAACGCATGCACTTCCGGGTTGTAATAGAATTCCAGATCATTGCACTGGATCAGCGGCTTGGTAAGTTTGGCGATCTCGGCTTGTTCCCCAGAAACCAGCTTTTGGCAAGCTGTTTCGGATATCTTCCAACCCTGTGCCTGAAATGTCTTGACGCCTTCATCCGGGGTCAGGGGCAGTTCTTTTACGCCCATGCGCCTGAAGAACTTGGGAATACCCAGCGGCATTACGCCCAGGCTTTCCATCAAGTCCACATCGCTTAACATTTCCCGGGTCGGGCCGACCTTGACCAGCTTGCCATCCTTGATGAAGGCCACCCGGTCTGCAAACAAGGCTTCTTCCGTCTCATGTTCAATGATCATCAGGGTCAGGTCGTCGCGTTTACACAGACGATGCGTGATCTCAAACACACCCATTTTGCTGATCGGGTCCAGGTCGGTGGTTGGCTCATCCATGACCAGCACGGTGGGCTTCAAAGCCAGCACAGAAGCGATAGCCAATTTCTGCTTTTGCCCGCCGGAAAGGGTGGAAGGCGGCCGATGCCGGAAAGCATCCAGGCCGACATAATCCAGGTTTTCATCAATGCGGCGGCCGATTTCTTCCCGTTCTACGGCAAAGTTCTCAGGGCCAAAGGCAACTTCCAGCTCCACATTGGTGGAAAACAATTGGGCCTCAAAATCCTGAAACACCATACCCACGATCTCGGCCATCTGGGCCACCGTATTCTCGCGGGTATTGCGTCCCATAACGGTTACTTCGCCCACATATTTGCCTTTATGAAAATGAGGGATCAAGCCGTTGATAGTGGCAGCCAGGGTGCTCTTGCCCGCTTCGCTGGGGCCCATGACCACCAGAAACTCCCCCCGCGACAGGGATAAATTGATCCCGTCCAGGGCAAATTCCTTTTGGCCTCGGTAACGATATTTAAGATCCTGAATGGATACGATCAGCTCCGACATTTAACCTCCTGGATGATTTCGGCTCAGACTTCGCCGGCCTGATAAGGGTCTTTGCGCATGAGAACTTTCCAAATATTTTGTTCATTTTCAATAGCCTGCTCCATGGCCAGCATCGCCAGGCTGACATACAAGGCATGGATCAGGGCATACTGGGCAATGCGCGATGAGATGGTCTCTGGCATGCTTTCTTGCGAAACCGAGAGCAGCACCACATCGGCAAAAGCTGTGATGGCAGAAAGGGCGTTGCCGGTGATGCAGATCACGGGTACACCGGCGCGGTGCGCCTCAGCGGCTGTGCGGCGCGGGTCAAAGGAATCGCCAGTTTGTGAAATGACCACCAACACATCCTGCGGGGTAAGCAAGGCAACCTGCATGACCTGTAAATACGAATCCGTCTGCACCTGGCAGGTCAAGCCCAAACGTAAAAGACGGTTATACATTTCGTGGGCCATCGGGCCTGAAGTGCCCACACCAGCAATCAATATCTTGCGGGCCTGCGCCAGAAGCTGGACTGCCTTCTGGAAAGCCTGTTCATCAAGAATGGCCAGGGTATCATCCAAAGCCTGCTTGCTGCCCAGCAGCACCTTGCGGGCCAGCGCAGCCGGGCTGTCTTCAGCAGAAATGCCATTGTGGATCAATTGAGGGGAATGAGGCAAAGCCTGGATGAGGGCAATCTTGAATTCCAGCCAGCCTTCATAGCCCAGGGAGCGGCAAAAACGAACCGCAGTGGCATCACTGACCCCGGTTTGGCTGGCGATCTCAGCCAATGTCATGTGCATGATCTTTTCGGGATTGTCAAGCACAAATTGGCCAACCTTGCTTTCTGCCGGGGACAAAGAAGGATATAATCCGCGCAATCTTGAAAACGCATCACGTACCATGCTGGTATTCTGCTGTTGATCCATAGAGTCACCCCGGAAGAACAATTGCAGATGGTCATTCATTTTCAGGATCGTGAGATGAGGCTGCAAGCCCTGATGTAGTAATACTTCAATAGTTTCATTTTAATGAAATTTCACAACAAAGTCAAGCATTCTCATAAAAAATCCCATGGCCTTCTCAAAGTTAATTTGCAGTTCCCTTATCTTAATGATGACGCCAAATTACAGGCCAATGACCCCAGTTTCCGTACATCGCCGGGGTTTCTGCACCCCACCCCTCAAACTCCCCTCCCCGCGAGGTGCTTGACGTTGTGATCTTCATTCTTTTGCGGGAAGGGGAGCTTTTTGTACTGTGTTGAGCAGCGAAGCTGCTCAACACAGTACAGTTTTTCCCTCCCCCGGCCGGTACACCAGGAATGAAAATTGGATCAATACCGGGGGAGGGATAATGGGAGGGGGTAAATCATCACCGGTATTTTGCAACTGATTTGGACTGAATGTATTCCACTGCTTTCGAAAATCTCTTTTGTCAAG
>JAGVAB010000107.1 GCA_020060485.1 Anaerolineales bacterium | reverse complement strand
CACCAGGCTCTTGCGGGCCACGGCGGCGGTGTCGATCTCGCTGGGGGCGGGCTGCTTGCGCCCGTCACCCAGGGCGATGTACACGCGGCGCATACCCTGCGCCAGGCGCTGTAATTCGTCCGGCTCCAGCGAGGCGCGGTGATCCGGGCCGGGCAGACTGCGGTCGAGAGTGAAATGCTTTTCGATCATGACTGCCCCCAGGCCAACGGCCACCAGCGGCATTTCGATACCCTCGGTGTGATCCGAAAAGCCCACCGGCACATCGAAGGCGGTCTCCAGGGTGTGCATGGCGCGCAGGTTCAATTCTTCGGGCGGGGCCGGGTACTGGCTGACGCAGTGCAGCAGGACGAGCGGCGGGTTGCCCGCGGCGGCGATGACCTGCAGGGCGGCTTCCACCTCGCCCAGGCTGGACATGCCGCTGGAGAGGATGAGCGGGCGGCCCTTGCCGGCCACGTGCGCCAGGTAGGGGTGGTTGGTGATCTCGCCAGAAGGAAGCTTGAAGGCGGCCAGGTCGAGGGTTTCCAGCAGGTCGGCGCTGGTTTCATCAAAGGGGGAGGAGAGGAAGAGAATGCCTTTTTGCTGGCAGCGCGCCAGCAGCTGACGATGGCTGCTTTCACTCAGTTCCAGCTTTTTGAGCATCTCGTATTGCGATTCGTTCTGACTGGTGGTTTCAAGCTGATATTTGGCTTTGGGCGCCTGGCGGGTCACCAGCCGCTCGGCGGAGAAGGTCTGGAATTTGACCGCGTCTGCCCCGGCAGCGGCGGCAGCGTCCACCAGAGCCATTGCCATATCCATATTGCCATTGTGATTGACGCCGGCTTCCGCAATCAGGTAGGGGGGGTGGCCAGGGCCGATCCAGCGGCCGGCAATTTCAACAGCCTGCATTCAGGCCTCCGTGGGAATCGTTCAGGGATGAAAATCTGCTTCGATTTTACCATAGGGGGGCAGCGCAGGGATATGGCTGGCAATCGGTGCATTCGCGTGTTTTATTCATAAAAGAACTGTGCCGCCCATTTCGGGCGGCACAGGGTGTACCGGTAAATATCTTGCGGGTGGAGCCGGAAGCCTACGGCCCGGTGGCGATGATGGCATCAATGTCGATGTACTTGCTGCCGCCGGGGTGACGCAGGATGATATTGTGGGTGCCGTTGGAAAGCACCGGGCTGTCCCAGCGTTGCTGCCATTGCAGGGTGGCTGCATACTGATTTACCAGGATCGGCTGTCCGCCGTCGATGATGATCTCGATATTGCCGCGGGAGGACAGTTTGGTAAAGATCAGGCTGAACTGGGTGCCGTTGAAGGTGAAGTAGGCCGATGCATTGGGATTATTGGTGAAATGCATGGTTGAGTTGTAAGGCCCACCGCCGGTTTGGGTTTCCCATGTGCCGACATAGGCGATACTGCCGCCGGCATCGTCATAGGTGCCTGGCCCCACCGCATCGGGGGCTTTGGCCGCCGCCGAAGGGCTGTTGGACAGGTCTGAAATATTGGGTATTTCGTCCAGGGTGCGGACGGCGAAGTAATAGGTTTGCCCGGGCACCAGGCCGGAAATGATCATAGACTGTGCCCCACCGGCTGGCACGGGTACGGGCGCGCCGCTTGCATTGGTGGCGGCATCCCAGGCAGACAGGGAGTTGATCGGGCTGGTGGCGTGGCGCACAATGTAACTGCTGGCTGTGCCAACCATGTCGTCATCGCCAGGAGCCGTCCAACTCAATTCAACTGCACCCAGCGCTGCGCCAGTGACAGCCGACAAATTGCTGATTGCCGCTGGCGGGATGGATTCAGGCTCGGACACGATGATCGCGTCCACATCGATGTACTTGCCGCCGCCGGGGTTGCGCACGATGATGGTGTGAGTGCCCTCGGCAAGCAGCGGGCTGTCCCAGCGCTGCTGCCATTGGATGGTTGTGCTGTACGCATTGATGAGGATGGGGGCACCGTCGTCAATTACCACTTCGATATTGCCGCGCGAGGTGAACTTGGAGTAGATCAGGCTGACCTGGGTGCCGGTGAAGCGCATGATGGCCTTGTTGTCCGTCACATTGGTCAGGCGCAGGGTGGCATTGAACGGGCCGCTGCTGTTCCAGGTTTCCCAGTTGCCGATGTAGAGCAAGGCTGCGTTGGGGTTATCGTAAGTGCCCACGCCGACAGGATCCGGCAGGTTGGGATAGGCGTCCGCTGTATTGGAAATGCCGGACACGTTATCCGCATCATCAATGGCGCGCAGGGCAAAGTAATATAGCTTGGTGGGGTCAAGCCCGGTAACCTGCAAGGTTTCATGGGTGCCGGCAACCGAAGGCGCAGGTACACCGGCTACTTCTTTGGCAGCTGTCCAGGCGGCTTCCGAGTTGATGGGCGTGTTGGCATAGCGCACTTTATAGAGAGTGGCCGTGCCGTCCATGCCGTCATCGCCAGGCGCCGTCCAGCTTAAATCCACTGAGCCTTTCTCCGATCCGGTGGCTGCGATCAAATCTGACACTGTGGCCGGCGGGATGGTTTCCGGGTTTCTTACGACCAGGGCATCGATGCAGACATATTTGGTGCCGCCGGGATGGCGGAGGGTGATGGTGTGGGTTCCGGGTGCCAGCAGCGGGCTGTCCCAGCGCTGCTGCCATTGCAGCGAAGAGCTGTACTGGTTGAGTGTAACTGGTGCGCCATTGTCGATCTTGATCTCCAGATTGCCGCGTGTCGAGTACTTGGTGTAGATCAGGCTGATCTGGGTGCCGGTGAAGGTGAATGTGGCTGTAGAATTGGCAATATTGCTCAAGTGCAGTGTGTTGTTGTAGGGGCCAGTACCGCTATGGTTGTACAGAGTCCATGTGCCGGCGTAGGTGATATTGGGGTTGGTGTCGTCGTACGTGCCGGCGCCAATACTGGAACTGGACTGTGCGGTTGCGCCAGGGCTATTGGAAAGTTCAGACAGGTTGGCGCCCTTGTCTTTGGCCCGGATGGCAAAGTAATAGAATTGTCCGGGGGTCAGGCCGGTGACTGTCATCGCTTCCGGACTGCCAGCTTCCTGTGGTGTCGGTTCTCCTTCGACATCCGCAGCGCCGTTCCATATCTCCTCGGTGGTGATGGGGTTGGTTGAGTAGCGCACGATGTACTGGCTGGCGGTTCCGGTATTAAAATCGTCTCCGGTGGCCGTCCAGGTGAGGTTGACCGTGCCCATGTCATCGCCGGAGGTTGCCGCGAGGTTGGTGATTGGATCTGGTGGGTCCATCTCAAAGGCCGGGTAGGTGATGATCAGGGCATCGATATCGATATATTTGGTGCCGCCAGGATGGGTGAGGGTGATGGTATGCGTACCCTCCTCCAGTTCCGGGCTGTCCCAGCGCTGTTGCCAGAGCAATTGGGTGCTGTATTGGTCCAACAGGATCGGTTCTTCATCGTCGATCTGGATGGAGATGTTGCCGCGCGTGGTGTATTTGGTGTAGATCAAACTGACCTGCATGCCATAGAAAGACAGGGAAGCACTGGCCTGGGTATCGTTGGTGTATTTCATACCATCTTTGTAGGGGCCGCCGGTCTGCGGCCAATCTGCCCAGCTGCCGAAGTACAGGATGGCGCTGTCTTTGTCATCGTAAATACCTGGGCCAACCACTTCGTTATTGCGTACTTCAATGGCGTCCACGGTCACGATGGTGCCGGTTTTGTGGGTCAATGTCAGGATGTGCGGCCCTTCGTTGTCCAGCACCGGGCTGTTCCATCGCTTCATCCATGTCAGCGTGGGGGCGTATTGGTTCAGGGTATCAACCACCTGACCATCGATCTTGATCTCCACTGTGCCGCGGTTGGTGAAGCCGGTATAGAGCAGGCTGATCTGGCGTCCCTTGAAGGCAAATGTGGCGGTTTTGTTGATGGAAGTGGAATAGTGATGCGAGCCGCCATAGGCGCCGCTGCCTGCCTCGACCATCCAGCCGCTGCTGTATGTGATCTTTGAATCAGGATTGTCATAAACGCCTGCGGTAGCTCCGTCCCAGTGTCCGCCGATCTGGCGGATGTACAGGTTATCCAGGATGGGTTCGCCGCCAACGGGCGGGTTGGTCACTGGATCCAGCGCATTCACGCTGGATTGGAAGACCACGAAACGGCCGTCCCGGCTGATCGCTGGCCCATAAGAAGCGTAGGTTCCGGTTGATGAGGCACCCACTGGCAGGGAAGCCAGTATCGTATTGCCATCGAAGGTGCGCACATACACGTCCTTGCGCCCGTTGGTATCCTCACTGAGCAGCGCCTTGGTGGTTTCAAAGGCGATCTTGCCGCCTTCCACAGGCGGGAAGGGATCAATGGTCTGGGCCGCCGGCACAGACATCATGGTGATTGTGTCTAACTGGCGGTCATAGACATAAGCGTCTTCGGTGGTGTTGCCGCCGCTTACCAGGTTGCTGGCAGTGGAATAGAACATCACGAAGCGCCCTTCGGGCGTGAGATTGTAGGCCCAGGAATTGCCATTGCCCGGGGCGCCATTCGATGCGCTGGATACCATCGTGACAGCTTCGGTGTCCAGGTCTTTGAGGAAGACCTGGCGGGTAGTGCCGGATGAGTCTCCGGTCAGGTCGGGCGAGTCACTGGTGAAGGCCACGTAGCGTCCATTGTCCGAAATAAAGGAGCCTATGGAGCCCTGGGTGCCAGCGCTGACCACATTGCCAGCGTCATCGCGTGAGACCAGGTAGGTGTGCTGCCCGGAGCCGGAATAAGAACCGCCAGGGCCGCGGTCACCCATGTTGCGCACAAACACATCCACTGCGCCGTTGGTATCATCGTCCACCAGGTTGGTGGCGGCGCAAGAGAAGATCACATACTGGCCGTCCTTGGTGACATAAGGATCGTTACAGTGACCGTTGGCATATCCGCCGCTCTCCGGGGCTGATACCAGATAAATACTACCTGAGATGCGATCGCGCAGGTAGATCTGCCTGATCCCGAGCGGGGCATCACCGGTGAAGGAGGAAGCATCTGAAGCAAAGACCACAAATTGCCCGGTATCGGAGATGAATGGATCTGTAGAGTTGCCATTCACAGCAGCGCCGAACATGGTGGAAAGGCACTGATTGGTGCGGGTCTGGCGGTCATGCAGGTAAACATCCACGAAGCCGTTGCTGCCGCAGACGTTGTTGGTGTAGATCAGGTTGGAAGCCAGAGAGGAGAAGACCACATATTGGCCATTGCCGCTGATCGAGTCGCCGTAGGAGTCGGTTTCAGCTGATGTCGATGGCGGCGCTTCACCGGCCGCTGCCGGTGCAAAGGAGGAACGGTAAACTTCCTTGCCGTCCGGCGGGTCAAAGACAGGTGTGGCGGTCGGGGTGAAGGTGACCGTGATGGTTGGGGTGGTGCTTTCGGTTGGTGTGGGTTCGAGCGATCCGCCAGTAACGATGATGGCGTCCACATCCATGATCTTGCCGGAAGAGGCATGGGTCAGGATGACCGTGTGCGGGCCGGGGCTGGAGAGAACTGCGCTGTCCCAGCGGCTTTGCCAGGCAAGCGCCGAAGTGTATTGGTTAATGATGCCCGCAACCTGTCCATTGATGCTGACGGTTACATTGCCGCGGTTGGTCAAACCAGTGTAGACCAGGCTGAGCTGGGTGCCGAAGAATTCAAAGGAAGCCGTGTTGCCAACCTTGTCGGAATAGCGCGAGGCGCCACCGTAGGCGCTGGTATGTGAATAGACCGTCCAGTTGCCGGTGTAGCTGATGCGCGGGTCGGTGTCGTTATAGGTGCCTTCGGTGAGGGTGTTCACTCCGGGGGTGGGGGTGGGGGTGGGTACAAATTGACTGGCAATGATGGCATCAATGTCCGTGATCTTTTTAACGGAATCGGTTGAGGCATTCACCAAACGCAGTACATGCGGCCCATCGCCAGGGATCACCGGGCTGTCCCAGCGCTGTTTCCAGGCCAGGGAGGAAGTATTCTGGTTGATGGTGGTGATCAGGTTGCCATCAATGAACACATTCAGCAAACCGCGGTTGGTCAAACCGGTGTAGATCAGACTGACCTGATTGGCATCAAACAGAAATTCGGCTGCACTGCCTGCCAGGTCTGAATAGCGCGAACTACCGCCGGAAGCGGAGGTGGAAGCGTAGGGAATCCAGTTTCCGGAATAGGAGATCAAATTGTCTGTGTCTTCATAGGTTCCCGGACCGGGCGCTGCCGGATTGGAAACGATCAACGCATCGAGATCAATGATCCCGCCGCTGGCATGGGTGATGGTAATGGTGTGCGGGCCTTCATCAGCCATCAAGGGGCTGGTCCACTCCTTTTTGTATACCTGACTGGCAGAGTATTGATTGAGTGTGCTTACCAGTTGACCGTTGATGCGGATCTCGGCATTGCCATTGTTCACATTGGCAGTGTACAGCAGTTTGACCTGTTTGCCGGTGAAGCGGAACAGGGCGTAGTTGTTGATGGAATTGGAATAACGGCCGCTGCCACCCGACGCGCTGGCGGCATTGTAGGTTGTCCAGTTGCCAATGTAGATCAGGTGCGGGTCATTGTTCTCATAGATTCCCGGGCCAACCGGGTCCGGGATGGCGATGTCTTCAATGTTGAGGGCATCGATGTCGATGATGGATCCACTGGCGTGACGGATGGTCAGGGTGTGCGGACCATTGTCCGCCAGGATATTGCTCTGCCAGCGTTTCTGGTATTGCACGCTGGCGCTGTACTGGTTGACAGAGGCGACCTTGACGTTATCAATGAAGATTTCAGCAACGCCGCGGTTGCTTAAACCGGTGTAATACAGGGCGATCTGGGTGCCGGTGAATTGGGTTGAAACTGTACTGCCGATGGTGGAAGAATAATGGTTGCTGCCGCCGGAAACGCCAGCCCCGTTCCAGATGGTCCAGTTCCCGTTATATTGCAATCGGGGTTCTTCATTTTCATAATATCCCTGGGTCAAAGGTTGACCGGGGTCAGGGCTGCTCACCTCGAAGGCATCCACCACCACCTGTCCGGTGGCGGAATGGGTGATCGTAATGGTATGCGGGCCGCTGTTGGCCTGGATGGGGCTGTTCCAGCGCTGCTGCCATTGCTCGGTTGCATTGGCCATGCTGAGTGTGGTGATCAAATTGCCATTGATGCGGATCTGCACGCTGCCCCGGCTGGGGGCTTTGGCATAGATCAGACTGATCTGGGTGCCGGTGAATTCCAGGCTGGCGGTGCTGTTCAGGGTGGTCGAAGAGCGATAGCTGCCGCCCAGGGCATTGCCGGAATTGATCGTGGTCCAGGTGCCTGCCCAGGTGATGGCGGGGCTGGTGTCATCATGATAACCTACACCCACCTGGCTGGGAGCAGCCAGGCCGCTTAAAGCAGCAATCGGCGCATCCAACTGGAGCGGGGCGGGGTTGCTCTGAAGATCAACACCTTTTGCAAGAACCGGCACAGGTGTACCGGCTGCAACTGGCGCCTGGTCTGCCAGTACGCCGCCGGGCGAACCGGCAAGGGGCAAGGAGCGCACTGCGGACTGATCCAACATGCCAGTATTCTGTGAAGGCAGTTGTTGGGATGCTGCTGGCAAAGCAGCCTTTGCTTCAACCGGCACGGGCGTGACCAGGGTGAACAAAAAGACTGCCAAAAACAATGCATGAACCCATTTATTCTTCATACCACACCTTTTTCTTTTTCTAATTCGATAAATTTTTTAATCTCGAAATTTAAGCAAGAATATTCAAATGAATACCGAGAAGCAGGTAACGCGCAATTACGGGAGCTTTTTTCTCCACTTCCATTGTAGCTTAAGCCGGCAAAACTTCAATTTGCAATATTGTAAGGAGTCCCGTTTTTACGCCCCCTTTATGCGCAGGACAGTCTCTTCTTCGTGTTTTTGATATTTTGAGATTGCCGGTAACCTGATCATTTTCACAGGTTACCGGCAGTCGTTTTCATGCCAGCTTCAGGGCTTAAAGATGATGCCGTGATCCTGCAGGAGCTGTTTGAGCAAAGCTACCGCGCTTTCCAGGTTTTCATTCTCGGGGAGCTGTAAATCCACCGGGATATCTGTGCTGCGCTGGTCGCCGACCCACACGGTTTCAATGCGCGAAGGCTCAATGATGGTCTGGATCAGGTTCAGTTCCAGGCGGGTCAGCTCGATGGCTGTGACCACGGTGATCAACCCGGCATCCAGCAGCATGTTGGCCAGCTCGGCCAAGCGGCGGATGTGCTCCTGGCGGTGTTCGCCGTTTCCTTTTTGTTTAATGTCCAGGTTGACGCCGTACACCACACTGCCCATGCCGAAGTAGTAAACGAATTTGCCTTCTTCAAACAGACGGTGTTCGAGGGCGCGGGCAATGCGCTTGCGGCCCACACCCTGGCGGCCGGTGATGATGAGCAGGGTGGGGCGCTGGTTGTAGCGTTCGGCGCGCAGCTGGATGTCGACATCGCTGCGAATCCATTTTGAATCGCGCAGCGTTTTTTCCTGGCGCGCCCATTCCTGCTCGTCTGGCAGCGATTCCAGCACAATCCCGCCGCCGCAAATCTCATAATCATCAACGATGACAAAACGGCCGGTGTCGGTCATTGAATCAGACAGGTCAAAGGCGATCGCCCGGTTAAGGCTCAGCACACATTCGGCCACATCGTGCAGTTCGATCTTTTCCTTGCGGGCGCTGACGGCCACATTGGAGGCGTCAATTACGCGGATGATCTCCTCGATCTGCACCTTAACGCGGGCCATGCCCAGCTTGAGGAGGTACTGCTTTTTGGGCAGCATGGGACGGTTGCCCAGCCAGAAGAGCGATACCCGCAGGCGGGTGGAGACCTGCGGCGGCGGTTGGTGGGCCAGGGCGGCCAGCTCACCGCGCTGGATGTAGACCTGTTCGTTGAGGGTGAAACCGGCCGCCTGCCCGCTGACCGCCGTGTCGGCTGGCGGAGCGGCAAAGCTTTCAATGCTTTTGACTGCGCTGCGCTTGGTGGAGGGGTAAAAGACAATCTCGTCTCCGGCACGGATACGGCCGCTGATGATGGTGCCCGCTACAATGCGGCGGTCATCGCCAAAGGCAGTGAATTTGTATACATCCTGCACAGGCATGCGGAAAGGCTGGTCTTCCTGGGAGGGCGCTTTTTGAAAATGGTCAAGGGCGGTGAGTACGGTGTCACCCTGATACCAGGGCATTTGGTCACTCAGCCGGGTGATATTGTCGCCTTCCTTGCCGCTGACCGGGATGTAACACTGCGGCTGCATACCGATCTCATTCAGGAAAGCGCCATACTCGCGGGTCACGTCGTCAAAAACCTGCTGGTCATATTCCACCAGATCCATCTTGTTGACCAGCACCACGATCTGTTTGATGCCCAGCATCCACAGCAGGTAACCGTGGCGGCGGGAATTCTCCATCACACCTTCCTGGGCGTCAATTACCAGAATGGCGGCTTCGGCCCGCGAGGCACCGGTGACCATGTTGCGGATGAATTCGATATGTCCTGGAGCATCAATGATGATGTAATTGCGCTTTTCGGATTTGAAGAACACCCGGGCGGAATCAATGGTGATGCTCTGGGCGCGCTCGTCCTTGAGGGCGTCGATCAGATAGGCATATTCAAAGGGGCTGGCGTTGCGGGCGCATTCCAGGCGCACCTGTTCCAGCTTGCCATCCGGCAAGGAACCGGTATCGGCCAGCAGGCGGCCAATGACGGTGCTTTTGCCGTGATCCACGTGGCCGACAAAGACCACGCTCATTTTTTCCAGAAGGGCTGTGGTGGTTTCTGCCATGTCTACATGTATCCTTCCCGGCGCAGGGTTTCCAGACCGCCGCCGTCATCCTTGTCCTGGGCGCGGCCATCGCGTTCGGCAATGTGTGAAAATTTGCCGGTCTTCAATTCTTCGATGATCTCGGCCACATTCCTGGCTGAGGACTCGACCGGCAGGGTGCAAGGGTAGCAGCCCAGCGAGCGGTAGCGCTTGCCATCGCCGTGGTTGTAATACAGCGACACGGTGGGAATGTTCTCGCGGGCGATGTATTCCCAGATGTTCAGCTCGGTCCAGTCCAGCAGGGGGTGGATGCGCACATTGGTGCCGGGAGCAAAATCGGTCTTGAACTGATTCCAGAATTCGGGCGGTTGGCCGCCAATGTTCCACTCATTTTGCTTGTCACGCGGTGAGAAGTAGCGCTCCTTGGAACGCGAGCCTTCCTCATCTGCGCGGGCGCCGACGATCACACCTTCATAGGGCTGGGAATTTTCTTCCGGCTCGTAGCTCCCGGAGGCGTGGTTAAAACGCATGCGCACCCCGGTGGCGTTGATGGTGTTCTTGAGGGCCTCGGTTTTGAGCAGTCCGCAGCAGCGGATGCGGTCGACATTGCCGTCTGGAAAAGTTTGTTTGGCTTCCAACGCCTCGGTGTTTGCACCCACCACCATTGGCAGGTGCCAGTCGCGGGTCAAATTGTCGCGATAGGCGATCATCTCGGGGATCTTGAAATGGGTGTCGATGTGCACCAGGGGAAAAGGAACATGGCCAAAAAAGGCCTTTTTTGTCAGCCAAAGCAGAACCGTGCTGTCTTTGCCCATTGACCACAACATGCACAGGTTTTTGAAATTGGCATAGGCTTCACGCAGAATGTGAATACCGATGCTTTCCAGCTCGTCAAGATGATCCATAGAATGATGATTCCTGCTTTCCTTATTGATTTAACGACAGGGTTAAACAAAAATGCCAGCAGTGTCAACCTGTCTCCCGCTGCTGATAAATTGTACTATAAACAGTCCCAACTCTACTTTTTATGAAAGAAGTTAGTTTCATGGAATCGCTCTCCACATTTTTGCAAATGAACCGCGAAACGCAGACTGAGCTTGCGATTGTTCCCTTCAGGGATCAATACCACACCCGTATTTGTCATTTAAAACGCGTAGTGGAACAGCATGCTGTTCCACTACGGGAATGCTTACACGGTATTGGAAATCAATCCATTTATATGACATCAATAGCAATCCCCGCCGCCCTCAATCCCCCGTGCCTTTCAAATGAAGATCAAAGAAATCCAGCGACCGCGTCATCGCCAGGTTGAAGTTTTGTGAAAGATTGTGGTCATCCCCGGGATACTCATACAATTCCACCGCAACCCCTGCAGCCAGCATCTTTTCAAACATCGCCCGCGAAAGCGCCACCGGCACGACCGCGTCTGTTGTGGCGTGATGCAGCTGCACAGCCGCTTCCAGGTCAGACAAATACGTATCCACAGAAGCTGCCGACCAAAAAGCTTCGTTCTCTGCTGGCAATCCATATTCAGCAAAGGGTGTTTCGGTCCAAAAGATCCACGTCGCATCATCCCAATTCGCACAATTGAACCAATGTACACACAGATCATCGTATGAACCGATCGCCCCGCCCCAAATCACCCCGGCGCGGATATCCGGATCGGTAACCATCGCCCGCATGGAGATCCAGCCGCCCATCGAGTGCCCCCACATCCCAATTTTGTCTGGGTCAGCCGTTTCCCATTGTTTGACCGCCGCAACAGCATTGAGGACATCAATGGTGGTCGCTTGATGGAAATACGAGTTTTGCGGCTCGCCCTCCGACTTGCCATGTCCCCGATAATCAGGCCGAAGGACGATGTATCCATGATCGGCAAAAGCATGCACATACGATTCATACCCATAGATGGTGCTGTAAAGGTCCGGCTGGATGTACCCATGATTGAATACAATCACCGGCCAGCCGTTTTCGGGCGCATCACCGTCCGGAATGGTGAATAATGCATAATTCTTGTTCCCCTCAGAAAGATAGGAAACCACATAGCGGGTATAAGATGTCTGGTGGTCAATCTCTTCTTCAATGGTCAACTCGCCAGAATAGTTTTGCTGCTGAAGGTATTCCACACTCAGCGGATGGGCCGGGGTCACCGTCGGGGTAATCGTTGGGGTGAGGGTCTGCGTTGGCACAGGCGAAGCCGTTGCTGTACTCGAAGGCAGCGGCGTGACGGAGGGGGAAGGCGTTGAACCCGCCTCAGTTTGAGCAGCCGGGCCGCAGGCCGAGAGCAGCAGTCCAGCAAGGAGAATGAACGTCTTTGTTTTCAATTGATGCATCGCAAAGCTCCTTATGTATCCCGCCTGCACAGCCCTGGAGATGCTTCTTGCCCCCCATGTAGATCAGGCCGGTGGGGGCGTCTCGGTGGGGATGGGTGTAACGCCGGGCGTGACCGGGAGGGTCACTGTGCCGGTGGGCGTCTCGGTGGGCGTTGCAGTTGGTGTTGCCGTGGCCGTGCTGTCCGTGACGATGACCGCGTCCAAATCATTGATCGCTCCGCTGGCGTGTACCAGACGCACTTCATGGGTCCCGGCGGTCAGCTCAACGCTGTCCCAGCGGTTCTGAGAAAAATACTGGCTGATCGTATCTTCCAACGACCCGTCAATATCCATTTGCGCATCAAGGTTGCGTAGTCCTATGAATATGCCATTAATCAAAACTTGGCCATAACTCTATTTGTGTGAAGAAACAATCCTCAGTGCTTGGATCTCGAAATAATTGGAAAAATTCCTCCTCACTCATATTAAAAGCTTCATTGGTTGATTTTAATATTTCTGTATAGTAGGGGCTTATGCTAGTTGAAAATGATTGACAAAAAATCCTCTGATTGGTAAGAATGGGTCACCACAACACAATCTTGCCAAACGGAGGACACTCT
>JAGVAB010000149.1 GCA_020060485.1 Anaerolineales bacterium | reverse complement strand
CACAATCCGCATGGACGATGCGGTCAGCCGGTAACGTGGGCGGTTGCGCCGGGCGTTGGCTGAGAAGCCGCCTCGTTTACGGGGCGGAGAACGTCACCAGGCTGTGATCCAGGTGCCGCTGCCAGCCAGGGCCCGGCTAATGGGCTGCGAGCCGCGCCCGTCAGCGATGACAACCTGCTTAACCCCTCCCTGCAGCGCTTCCTGCGCACCCAGCACCTTCTTTTTCATGCGCCCCTGGGCAGCACCCATGGCTTCTTCCAACTGGGCGGCCTTCAGGCGCGGAATGAGGGTGTTTTCATCCGGGAAGCTGCGCAACAAACCCGGCACGGCGGTCAACAGCAGCAAGGTCTCGGCCTGCAGGGCAGCAGCCACCATGGCAGCCGCCCGATCAGCATCAGTATTGAGGGCTTCACCTTTTTCGCCAAGCGCCAGGGGTGCAACCACCGGCACATAACCCGCTTGCAGCAACAGGCGCAGCAACCCGGCATCCACCTGCTCGATCTTGCCGCTCTGGTCATCGCGGATGATGCGCCGTTTTCCGCTCTGCACGCCCTGTATGGCTTCCTTGCGTTTGGCCGTCATCAGCCGCCCATCCAGGCCGCACAAGCCCAGCGCATTGACCCCCATGCCCTGCAATTGGGAAACCAGCAGGGTATTGACCTTGCCGTTAACCGCCATGATGAACACTTCCAAAGTCTGTGGATCCGTATACCGCGAGCTGTGTCCTGAAGGTGAGATGATGAACTGCGCCGGGTGGCCGGTGGCTTCACCCAGGGCATTGGCTTCGGCTGAGCCGCCGTGTACCAGCACCAGCGGTTGTCCTGCGGCAGTCAGGGCGGCCACATCCTGACAGATGGCCGAAAAATCAACGCCCTCTGTGCCGCCCAGTTTGACCACCAGCATGTTTTGGGATGAATATTCCATGACGGTTTCCTCTAGATCGGGTGCAGGCCGGGGAAGGACAGGCCCAACATTTCATCGAAACCGAGCATCAAATTCATGCTCTGCACCGCCGAGCCGGCTGCTCCTTTCATTAAATTATCAATGGCACACATGGCCACCAGATGGCCGCTTTCGGCGTCCCATTCAAAACCCAGGTCGGCATAGTTGGAACCGGCCAAAATCTTGGGTTCTGGCACGCGATACACGCCGCGCTTTTCCTTGACCAGACGCAGGCAGGGGTTTTCGGCCACTGCTGCCCGGTAAGCCTTCCAGATCTCCTGCTGGGTGAGCTGCGGGTCGAGCAGGACATGCGCCGTGGCCAAGGCGCCGCGCACCAGATCAATCGAACTCATCGTCAGGGAGGGTTTTTGCAAACCCAGTTCCTGAATGACCTCGGCCGTGTGGCGGTGGCCAAAAGCCGAGAAGGTGCGCACCACGCCGCTGCGTTCAGGATGATGAGAACCGGCATTGACCGCGGCCCCGCCTTCCGAAGAACCAACCTTGATCTCAAAAATCACCGGCTGCTGCAAGTCCACCAGGCCAGCCTTGACCAGCGGCAACAAAGCCAGGTTGCAGGCAGTGGCATTACACCCCACCCCGCTGATGTACTGCGCTTGCTGCAATTCCTCGCGGTGCAATTCTGGCAGACCATAGACAAACTTCTCCAGCCAGTGTGGCGCGGCGTGAGCCGTTCCGTACCATTTCTCATAGGCTGCGGCATCCCTCAGGCGGAAGTCGGCCGACAGGTCAACAATATATTTTGCCACCCCGGCATACTGATCGATGTGATGCTGGGCCTGGCCGTGGGGCGTGGACAGGAAAAGCACATCGCAGGCCACCAGTTCATCCGGTGAAGTGAACTTCAGGCTGGTTTGTTTGCGCAAGTTGGGATGAGTCTGGTAAACATACTCGCCCAGATGCTGCTGTGAGGTGGCCTGCACAATTTCCACCTGCGGGTGACCCAGCAGCAGGCGCAGCAATTCGCCGCCGGTGTAACCCGAGCCGCCCACAATGCTTGCCTGGATCATGCGCTTGCCTCTTTCTTTTCTCTGTGGGCGCGAGCGATCTGGATGCTGTGATCCACGATCAATTCGCCGATATCAATGGCAGTGGTCGGCTGAAGGGTGTGAAATTCCATGGTGTGGTTGATCTCATTCACCAGCAATCCGCGCTGGGTATCCTCGATCAGATCTACGGCCAGCACCCCGCCGCCCACCGCCTGGGTAGCTTTCAGGCAAATTTCTTCAATGGCCGGGGTGATCGGGCAGATCTCGCCCTCACCGCCGCGGGCGGTGTTGGTGATCCAGTGCTCCGACTTGCGATAGATGGCCGTAACCACCTTGTCACCAACCACCACTGCCCGGATATCGCGCCCTGGTTTCTTGATAAACTCCTGGATATAGAAAATGGAATGCTGGTACGACCCCAACAGAGTCTTGTGCTCCAGCACGGCCTCAGCCGCGTCGCGGTCGTTGATCTTGGCCAGCAGCCGCCCCCACGAACCAACGACCGGTTTGAGCACCACCGGGTAGCCCATCTGTTCGATAGCCTCAATAGCCGATTCGGGAGTGAAGGCCACCATGTTACGCGGCTGAGCCACACCGGCCTGGGCCAGGGCGGCACTGGTAATCAGTTTGTTACCGCAGGCCTCGGCCACCTCGGCCGAATTGATGGTCGGGATGCCCCAGGCATTGAGGATATGCATGGTATACAAACCTCTGGAATAACTGATGCTGCGTTCCAGCACGGCATCAAAATGCAGCCAGGCCTGGGGCTGTTCCAGATCAAAGTGGATGCTGCGGTCATCCAGCCGTTCATAGTCCACGCCGCGCTTTTCAAGAGCGGAAAAGATCCATTTCTCTTCCACCCGTACTCTGGAATACAGCACGCCGATATTCAAACGTTTTTGCATTTTGACTCCTTTTCTGGCTGCGCGTCTTGCTTTTATTCGCCCCAGTCTTCCTCTTCCATGGGGGCGACTTCGACGGTAACCGGGCTGGTGCTGATGACTTCCAAATCAACGCCGCAATCCGGGCAGACCAGGATCTCGCCCTGCATAACGTTGGCGTCCAGGTCGATCTCGGCTTCACATTCGGGGCAGAATACGTTGTTGTTCATGATTTTTCTCCTTTATTTGAATATTATGAAATATCGATTGAATATTGCGCAGTCAGAAACTGCTTGACGGTGCCCATTTGCGCTTTCACCGCCTGCGGGGCAGTACCGCCCAGCACGTTATGGCGCGCCACGCTGTTTTCCGCATCCAGAACCTGATACACATCCGGCCCGAAACAAGGCGAGATGTTCTGGTAATCGGCCAGTTCCAGTTCGGCCAGGCTCTTTCCCTGCCGGGCAGCCAGCTGCACTGCCTGGCCCACCAGGTGATGGGCTTCGCGGAAGGGCATCCCCTGGCTGACCAGGGCATCGGCCAGGTCAGTGGCCATCATGGCCGGGGAAACGGCCGCGGCCATGGCCTGCGGGTTGATCTGGATGGTCTGTAATGCACCAGCCATCACCGGCAGGATGGCTGCCAAGGTATCACGGGCGGTAAAGATGGCTTGTTTGTCTTCTTGCAAGTCCTTGTCGTAGGTGGAGGGAAGCCCCTTGAGCACGGCCAGCAGGCCGGCGAGGCTGCCAATCAAGGTGCCTGCCTTGCCGCGAGTCAGCTCGAACACATCGGCATTCTTCTTTTGCGGCATCAGGCTGGAGCCAGTGGCAAAGGCATCCTGTAATTCAAGAAAACCAAACTCAGCACTGGTGAACAGCACCACCGCCTCTGCCAGATGACTAAGGTGTACCCCGGTCAGAGCCGCCCAGAAAAGGAACTCGGCCACAAAATCACGGTCCGAGATGGCGTCCAGGCTGTTGGGCGCCGGGCTGTTGAAGCCCAGGCTGGCGGCCAGGGCCTGCCGGTCGATGGGGAAGGAAGTTCCCGCCAGGGCAGCCGCACCCAGGGGCATGACAGCGCAGCGCTCTGTCAATTGCGCCAGACGCTGGTGGTCGCGTTGCAGCGGCCAAAAATGAGACAGCCACCAGTGACTAAGCAGGATAGGCTGGGCGCGCTGCAAATGGGTATAACCGGGCATAATGATCCCAAAATCCGTTTCCGCCCGTTCCAGCAAAGCAGCCTGTAAGTTATGCAGGTCTTCCTGCAAGGCAGGCACGGCATCCAGCAGCCACAGGCGCAGGTCGGTAGCCACCTGGTCATTGCGGCTGCGACCGGTGTGTAACTTGCCCGCCAGCGGGCCGATCAGCTCACCCAGACGGCGCTCCACCGCACTGTGAATATCCTCGTCACTGTCCTGGAAGGCAAAACGCTGCTGGCTGAACTCAGCCTGGATGGCTTCCAGTCCCGCCGCGATCTGCTCACTTTCGGCATCTTGCAGCACACCTGCCTGAGCCAGGGCTGCGGCCCAGGCCTGGCTGCCGCGCACATCTTGCGCGGCCAGCCGGCGGTCAAAGCCGATCGAAGCATTCAGTTGCCAGGCTTGCTGGTCCAGAGACTGACTGAAACGACCTCCCCACAAGGGCATAATTCTTCTCTCTTTCCTCAGTACGATCAACCATATAATGATGGTTGATTGGGATACGTCTTTTTTGACAAAACCTGGTCATCCAGGTTTGACACAGTGCTAATCGCGCTTGAAGCGAGTGTAATCCGGCTTCTCAAGTGCCAAACCATTGACTGGCAGACCGTTCAGGGCGCGCACCTTGAGCGGCAGGCCAAACAAACGAATGAAACCTTTGGCATCATTCTGGTCATACACATCATCCTGGCCAAAGGTGGCAAAGTCCTCGCGGTACAGGCTGTAGGCGCTCTTGCGCCCGACGGGAATGATGTTACCCTTGTAGAGCTTCAAACGCACCACACCGGTCACACATTGCTGGGTAAAGCTGACAAAGGCATCCAGAGCCTCACGCAGCGGGGTAAACCACAAGCCGTTGTACACCAGTTCGGCATATTTCAGGGCCACCTGATCCTTGTAGTTGAGGGTGTCCTTGTCCAGCACGATCGATTCCAGTTCGCTGTGCGCAGCCATGAGGATCGTGCCGCCGGGGGTCTCATATACGCCGTGGGATTTCATGCCCACCAGGCGGCTTTCGACCATGTCGTTGCGCCCGATACCGTGCGTTCCGCCAATCACATTCAGGAATGAGATCAGTTTGGCCGGGGACATGGCCTCGCCATTGACCGCCACCGGGTTGCCCTGGTCGAACTCGATCTCCACGTACTCCGGTTTGTCGGGGGCGTTCTCCGGTGAGGTGGACATGAGATACATAATCTCTTCCGGCTCCAGCCAGGGATTTTCCAGCGGGCCGCCCTCATGAGAAAGATGCCACAGGTTGCTGTCACGGCTGTAGATCGATTTGCGCGAGGCAGTCACCGGCACGTTGTGTTTCTCGGCGTAGACCAGGGCATCTTCTCTGGACTTGATGTCCCATTCGCGCCAGGGAGCGATGATCTCCAGGCGGGGATCCAGGGCGATGAAGGTCAACTCAAAGCGCACCTGATCGTTGCCCTTGCCAGTAGCACCGTGGCAGACTGCGTCCGCCCCAACTTCATGGGCCACCATCACCTGATGCTGGGCAGTCAGCGGGCGGGCGATGGAGGTGCCCAGTAAATACTTGCGCTCGTAAACTGCACCGGCACGCAGCATGGGAAAGATGAAATCCTGGGCCAGTTCTTCGCGCAGGTCGTGAACGATGAGCTGGCTGGCGCCGCTGGCCTTGGCTTTCTCTTCCAGGCCGACCAGTTCCTCATCCCCCTGCCCCACATTGGCAGTAAAACACACCACCTCGCAGTCATAATTCTCGATCAACCAGGGAACAATGACCGAGGTATCCAAACCGCCGGAATAGGCCAATACAACTTTGTTTACTTTCTTTTTTGCAGCTGACATTGTAATTCTCCTTGTGTGATGAAAAATTTTTAACGAAAAAGCTCTCCTCAGGGAGGAGAGCTTTACGAAATCCAGTGGAATGCTTATGCGGATCTGGCTAGGCTATGCAGCTTTCGCTCGATCGTTGAACGGAACCTGCCTCCCTGAGATGGATTTCAGGAAGGTTCGTCGCACGTTGTGGAAAACAGCAGAGCAAATGGTTTTGTTCATAATTGGCCCGATCATATCACGAAGAAACACGGCTGTCAATGAAATTGCTGAAACGAATTTTGCTGCCGAATCCACTGTCAAAAGAACAATACAGCACAAGGCATTCCTTAATCCAGTTTTGCTTTTGGATTCCAAAAAACCCTGGCGAAAACGCATGTTCACATTTTGCGGTTTAAAAAAGCAAAATGCTTACCCCGGTTCCCGTCACTGGCAACAAACGAACCGGTTGCGACGCGCTGCAGGAACTCATCTTGATCTGAATAGGCATCCAATCCATCAAAATTGCTCCGGCAGACCCCGTAGATATACGCATCATCATCCAGACTGGCACCAGCTACAACAATGTTTACCTGAGCCGATGGGGCGATCACCCGCTTGAAGTCTCCGGTCTGTTGCGCCAGAATTTCGCTTATTAACCTTTCCTCATCTTTGGGGAAAGGTAGCGGGTTTTCCATGATGACAACCATACCAAGCACAGTCAGTGGCTGCTCCTGGATGGGCGGGATGGCAGAAGGAACCGCTGCCGCTGTACCTGTTGCGGGTTTCATCGCATCCTTTTTTTGTTCAATTTTCGAGATGATCCATGATAAACCATGCGATAAAACGATGGCGAGTACCAGAACGCCGAATAACAAAAAACCATATTTTGCTTGTTGGGGCCTTCCTTTGAAAGTGTTAATAATGCCCATAATGAGCCCAATAACACCCACCACAATCAATAAATCCAGCAACTTGTCCAACAGCAACGAAATAAGCTTCATGCGATTGTTTCCTCCGATGGTATCATCATTGTCTTTGCAAGTTCTCAATTACGCTTGCCAGCTGCCAATGCCGTCCCAAAGATATTCCAGGTATCTGGAGGCCATCGGTAAGCTTCGGCTTACGTTGGTCCCGACAGCCCTCATCATCTTCATGCCCCCGCGTTCATTCAGGGCAACCCCGAATGAACGCACATATTCCTCATCACTTTTTTGCAGCGGCCTTCCTGTGTGGTGATCCTCCAAGATAAAGATCAAATCATTTGACAATGCATGTACAAACTCCTCATCATCCATCGCCTTATTGCAGATGGAACACACTCCCGTGAACCTCTCGAAACGGTGTTGATATGTTTTATGGCCACAAATGGAACAGATCAAAACGCATTGGGCGCCTTTTTTTTCGACAAATTGATGCTCCGTTGTTCTGATCTTCCCGCAGATTGTGCACTTCTCTTCACATTTTTTTGATACGGGTTGGAAGTCGTGCATTTCATCCCGGACGGTATCACATCTCGTACAGGTGCAACCTTTCCAAACATGTGCTACATAACGACCAGCTCCGCAGATTGAGCAGGTTTCATGACATTTATTGGACTCTGACTGCTGCCAGTCATGGCCTTCTGCTCGCTTCTTGCCGCAGATTCTACAGGTGCATCCATTCCAGTCATGATTCTCATCGCGATATTTGCCACATTTTTTGCAGGTACAACCATTCCATTGATGTCCAAACAAGCAAGCCATCGTGCGCTTTCCTTTCATTTAATCAGTAGTCTTCACCGGGTAACCCTGACACAGTAGAATTATAGCAACAAACTGTGTTTGGGAAGTGAAAAATGATCATCGGGATTATTCGGCGAAAAATTTTCTATAATTAAATGAGTTCAGCCACAACCATTACCCTGGAAGGGTGAGAATGTTGGTAAAATATGTTAGACTGGGAATTTGGGGATTCTACGCCATTAGGTACCTTTCAGATATTCATTTGCAATTTTCTACGTTAACCTATTTGTAAAAGGAGAAAAAAATGGATGAAATAACCACCAAAGATCCATCCGAGGCTGTTGAGCTTCTATTAGGCAAAGCCTTGGACGCAGTGCCATACCTTAGCGAGGAGAAGATTCTCAGCGAATATAGCTCACTGAAAAGAGCATGGGGCTCACGTCAATTATTTTTGGGTGACTCCAAAGAAGTAAAAGCAATCATCCTTCCCAATCTTAAAGAGCTCGCTCAAATAGAAAAATTTGAAGAATTTTTCATTCGGGTGTCTGACGTACACGCACAAGTTAATGCGATTTTTTCCACCGGCACCTTTACCGGGGTCAGGGTCTGGCATACGGATACCTATATATACACCTGTGGCAATTCGGCATTCGGTATTCACTGGCCGCCCGACAGTTAACCATAAACTCATTTCAAAAAACAAATGGTTCTGTCATCGCGAAGCCCGAGTGCTTTCCTCGGGCTGTGGCGATCCCCAGACAGACAGGGGGATTGCTTCAACGGGGCGAACGTACTGGAAGGTACCCCAAAAGGCAGCATTTTTTTCGCCCCGTTTCGCAAAGACACAAAGTGTCAGGTGGCTAAGTATTTATCAGTGATTTGAAACAGCTGGGTTTTCAATTTATACTGTTGACATTGACCATGGTTGGTTAAGCGATGCTCCTGCATGTTGGAAGAAGTCAAGCAAGATATCCGGTCGCTTTCTCAAACGAGAACCCTTTGTTCAGACTTTTCCGAATTTCTGATTTTGAACCATAGATGGCATTTTTTATAAGCTGGAATCGGCACTCAAAAGACTATTTAACAAGGAGAAAAAGTTCATGGCTATTTGTTTGAAATGCAAAGCACAAACGGCTAATTTGGGGAACTCGTTTATGACCACCGCTGTTATCGATCAAAATACAGAATTAAGAGGTAATCAATCTGTTATGACCACTACTTATGGCAAAGGTGTTAGCCATTGCATTTTGTGTGATAAATGTATCGGTGAATACATTGCCAAGCTAAAAAGAAGCAAGGTTAATTTGTTTGCGCCGATTTTTCTCCTTGTCATATCTGCAATGGTTGGCGGCTTGATGATCGGTGCTGGTCAAAGCGCCATCATAAAAATATTGGGGCTGACGCTCATCGCGGTAGCATGGTATTTTGGCATCAAGGATGTAATGAAGACAAGAAAAGATGCCAACCTGCGGGCGGAGAGATTAAAAAAGTTCGATGACGATGACGTCTTTCTGATCCGCACGATGGAACGGGAGGCCGAGAGAGAATACCTGAAACAAACAAATGCTACAGTTTCTGATTAATCGACGGCTAATGCGATCGTCGAATACATGACACAGGAACGGATATGCTATTCAGCTTGCGATCAGGGAGATCAGGGAATAGACTTTCTCGGATCAACTTCCATATCGTCATCAATGCTGGCGGCAGGAATGCTTCCCCCAGGGAGGTGAACTGGACAAAAGATTGAACTGAAACTACATAACCCGCTGCCCTCCGGGCGCGGCTATGGCACCAGCACCGCCGATATCGGTGCGGCGTTGTTTTGCACCAGCCGAGTGCTTCATTTGGATCTATCCGCAATGGATGCCGCAAATATCGCTGTGCAGGTAGAGCCAACTGACAGCACCTTGTTCAATGGATTGACCTTGTTTGATCATCGCACAGGCCGTTTTCAGGAATTCTTGGGAGAGGCTCCGCCTGCCTGGCTGTTGATACTTGATCCGGGCGGCGTGGTAGATAGTGAAGATTTTAATGCCCATGATTGGAAAGAGGTGCTTAGACGGTTAGCCCCACACCACCGCCTTGCGTTTCAACTTCTGCAAGAAGGCATTACCAACGCGGATCTCTTCGCCATCGGCGAAGCCGCCAGTTTGAGCGCCAGATGTCATCAGGCAATCCTTTTCAATCCCCTGGTTGACCTGGCCCTCTCGCTTCGCAAAAAACTTGGTGCCGCGGGCATCTGCCGCGCCCACAGTGGCACGATCGTCGGGTTAATCTTCCCTGAAGAAATTGATCGGGAAGCAGCCTGTGCTGAGATCTCTCGCTATCTTGCTCACCCGATACAAATCAGAACCGCAAATCTCATTGGTGGCGGGCCTGGAGATGCAAATCAAGCTTTTGTATGAGACGACTCTTGCCTGCCGCGAGCGCCCATCTCTGTATTTTTAATGGCTACACGCAAAACCTACCCCGCCGCGAGACACGCTCAAGATGAATAAGCAGCGAACCGGGCTGTCTTCATGCTGTAGGACTAGAACGGCACCCTCCCAAATCAAAAAGCCCCTGCCGGTTGCAACCGGCAGGGGCTTTGACTATCTTCAAGCTGATCTACTTTAAGTCTTCCAGAACCGCTTCGGTGTGCTGACTTACGCCCAGATAGGCCGCCTGGACAGCGGGATCATCCAGCAGTTCCTGACCGGTGCCGGTGCGCACGATACGGCCCACCTCCAGCACATAGGCCCGGTGCGCAATCGCCAGTGATTTCTTGGCGTTTTGTTCCACCAGCAAGATGGTTGTACCCTGTTTGGAAATTTCCTGAATGGTTTGAAAGATTTGATTCACCAACTGCGGGGCCAGGCCCAGGGAGGGTTCATCCAGCAATAACAGCCTGGGACGCGACATCAAACCGCGGGCTGTGGCCACCATCTGCTGCTGCCCGCCCGATAGCGTGCCCGCATACTGGTTGATGCGTTCCTTGAGAATGGGAAATAGCGTAAAGACATAATCCAGGTCTTTTTGGACGCCTGTGCGGTCACCCCGCAGATAGGCCCCCATCTGCAGGTTCTCCCGCACCGTCAAATTGGGAAACAGGCGGCGGCGTTCCGGCACCAGGGCCATACCCGCAGATACTGCCAGGTGCGGAACCGGCTTCATGACCTGATCCCGGAAGATCACTTTTCCTGAGCGCGGCTTCAACTGGCCGATCAGGGTCCACATCAGGGTCGATTTTCCAGCACCGTTGGCGCCAATGATCGACAGGATCTCCCCTTCCTGCACTTCAAAGCTCACATCGCGCAAGGCGTGAACCGCGACCCCATAGAATACATTTAGACCTTCAACTCGCAGCAACATTTTCCACCTTTTCTCCCAGATATGCTTCCAGCACCTCCGCATTGTTCTGAATTTCTTCGGGGGTTCCTTCTGCAATCTTTCTGCCATAATTGATCACTGCGATGCGTTCGCAAAGATTCATCACCACATCCATATGATGCTCGATCAGGATCACGGTCAGATGCTTGGAAACATGAATACGGCGCACCAGTTCCACCAATTCCAGCGACTCCTGCGGGTTCATGCCGGCAGCCGGTTCGTCCAGCATCAACAGGCGCGGGCGCAGGGCCAGGGCACGCGCAATTTCCAGCTTGCGCTGCAAGCCATAGGGCAGTGTATTTGCCAGTCGGTCCGCAAAATCTTCAAGTTCCACCACTTTCAGCAATTCCATGGCGGTTTCTTGCATGCGTTTTTCGGTGGCACCCACCGTCCACGGCCATTGGATAAAGGCCTCAAACAAGGTGTAATTGCTGGCATCATGCAGGGCTGTGGTCACATTCTGCAAAACGCTCATATTGCCAAACAGGCGAATGTTCTGAAAGGTGCGCGAGATACCACCCAGCACAATGGAGGTTGATTCTTTTTTGGTCAGCTCATTCCCGTGGAAGGTGATGGTGCCACTATCCACCGGATAGTACCCGCTGATCAGGTTGAAAACCGTTGTCTTGCCCGATCCATTGGGACCGATCAAGCCCACCACTTCGCCTTCGTAGATCTCCAGGTCAAATCCGTCCACCGCCACCACCCCGCCAAATTTCTTGGCCAGGCATTTGATGCTCAGCATGGATTCTGAATCCGCAGTCCGTTGGTGTTTTTCGGCCGCATTGGTACGTGCTGCGGCATTGATCTCGTCCAGCATGGGCAATTCCCGGTTGCGGAAGAAAGGCGCCTTGTTTTGCAGGTTGTTCACCAGGCCGCCAAAACGCCCGGAAATGACTTGCCCTGCTGCGGCGAAAGGTTTTCGCAGCCACTTTGCCAGCAGCTTGCCCAGATAACCAATGGCGATGGTTAGCGCCAGAGCTGCCGCAGCAGCAATGACCATTGCCAGCATCCTGCTCATGGAATAGCTCAGGCTCTTGGTCAGACTGGTGGCCACCGTAAGTCCTACCGTCAGGCCCACGATGGTGAACAATTTGGGCATGTTGTCAAAATTCAGTTCTTCATGCCCAAAAATCCCTTTGGGGCGGAAGTTGATGATGCCTACCAGCACCACCCCATAGAGCACCAGCCGCCACAGCGCCAGACCGCGAAACAGCTCGGGGATGACGATGAACAAGGCAATGGCCACAAAGGGGCCGGTGAGGCTGCCCATGCCGCCCGCCACCACACCTGCGGTCAGCAAGCTGGAAAGATCCATGCTGAAAATGGAAGGCTGGATGAAGGTGATGTAATGTGCCAGCAAACCGCCGGCCAGGCCAGAAAAGGCGGCGCTGATGGCCAGCGAAAGTACCTGGTTAGGCAGGAGCTTAATGCCGATCATTTCTGCGGCAACCGGATCCTGCCCGATAGCAATGATCTTGCGGCCGAAGGTGCTGTTGAGGAAATTGCGGCACAGGATGATGGTCACCACCACAAAAAAAGCTGTGTTGAGAGGTCCGGCCAGTTTTTCAATCCCGGGCAGGCCGCGGGCGCTCTGGGTGAGTGCCAGATTCTCCAGCAGCACCTTCACCGCTTCGCCAAAGCCCAGCGTGGCGATGGCAAAATAGTCAGAGCGCAGTTTGGCGCGCAATGTCGGATAGCCGATGATCAGGCTGACGATCACTGCCGCGATGGTGCCCAACAATAAGGACGGGATCAACGGCCAGTCCAGGAAATACGTCATGATTGCGGCAACGTAAGCTCCCACTGCCATGAAAGCAGCATGCCCCAGGCTGAACAGACCGGTATAGCCGGTGAAGATGGCCAGTCCCAGCGCTGCAATGATGTATATACCTGCATTTGTGAAAATTGCTTGTGCGTACTGCATTTGGCCGCCTCCTAGAGTTTCTCTTCAACATTGCGGCCAAACAGGCCGGTGGGGCGCACAACCAGCAGCAGCACCAGGATGCCAAAGCTGAACACATCGCGGAAGGTGGACAGCGGCACTGAGCCGATTGTGGTCACAGACACCAGTGACTCCAGCAGCCCCAGCAGGATGCCGCCCACAATGGCGCCAGGCAAACTGCCTAGTCCGCCAATCACCGCACCAATATACGCCTTGTTGGTAATCCAGCCCATGCTGGGGTAGACCATGTACTTCACGCCCATGAAAACGCCAGCCATACCACCCAAACCGCCGGCCAGCAGGAAAAGAACTGCCACCAGCACATCCAGATTCACGCCCAGCACGGAAACCATTTCCGAGTCATAGGAAGCGGCACGGATGGCAGTACCCACCTTGGTGTAATTCAATACAATGGTCAATAAAGCAATGGCGATAATGGAGAAGACAAATGCGAAAATATCCATGCGGCTGATGGTCGCGGTGCCAAGATTGAATGAATCCTGGGTGAAGATCGGCGGCAGTGCGTAAAGATTGGCTCCGATGGTAGCATAGAGCACATTCTGTAGTGCAATGGACACACCCATGGCGCTGATCATCAGATAGAGTGAGGGCGCTCGCCTGTGACGCAGCGTGCTGTAGGCAATTCGTTCCACCAAAAAAGCAGCAATTCCCGCTCCCAGCATGGAAAGCAACAAAGCCGGCAAAAATGGCAAATGGAGAACAGAGACCATCAAAGCCCAAGCGATATAAGCGCCCAGGGTAATGACCATACCATGCGCAAAATTGGAGAAATTGAGCACGGAAAACACAAGCGAGTATCCTACCGCCATCAGCGCATAGATACTCCCGATCGAAAGACCAGTAACGATTGTTTGGAAGATCAAATTTACCTCCAAGGATTTGCAGTGCCCAGCACTGCATAATTGCCATCTTGTGTGGCGGCCTCTGGTTTTTACCGCCGGGATGAAAACCAGGGGCGTCCGCACAAAAAAAATGCAGGGGATTGGAGAGGCGTACCTCTCCAATCCCCTGAGTGCGCCGATCTTAGTCGGTGGTCACAAAAGTCTTGACGTAGGTGAACTGGCCGTCCTTGCACTGCTGAATGACTGCCGGCTTGTTGAGCGGGTTGTGGCTCGCAGGATCCAGAGTCAGTTTACCGGTCAGCACCTGCAGGTCATTGGTAGCTTCCAGGGCTGCTTTCAGTTTCTCGCCGCCTTCGCCGCCAGTGCGCTTGAGGGCATCTGCCAGCCACAGTACGGCATCGTAGCCAAGTACGGGGTTGGGCATGACGGGATCAGAATTGTATTTGGCGCGGTATTCGGTCAGGAAGCCCTGAATTGCAGGATCTTCCATGGCAGCAATATTCACATAATAGCCGCCATCAATTGCATTGGCAGAAAGTTCGAAAATGTCAGGCGAACCCCAGCCATCGCCACCCAGGAATGTGGCCGTGATCCCCAGATCGCGGGCCTGCTTGGCGGACAAAGCAGCTTCTTTCTGCATGGTGGGGATGAAGAGCACATCGGGATTGGCGTCCTTGATCTTGCCAAGCTGGGCGCGGAAATCCAGCTCGCCAGAGCGGAAAGCTTCGTTGGCAACGATCGTGCCGCCGGCTTTTTCAAAGGCTTCCACAAAGTACTGGCCCAGGAACTGGGAATATTCATCACCCACATCATAGAGCACAGCCGCTGTCTTGGCGCCCAGATCCTTCAAGGCAAACTGGCCGGCAACGGTGCCCTGGAACGGGTCAATGAAACACACGCGGAAGGTGTACGGAACCACCGAGCCGTCATCAGCAACGGTCACGGTCGGATTGGTGGCGGTGGTGGCGATCAACGGCACTTTGGCGGCGTTGTTCACTTCGCGCACGGCATTGGCCACACCGGATTGTCCGGGGCCAATGATGGCAACGACCTTGTCCTGTTCCACCATGCGCTTGACCACATTCACGGCTTCCAGTTTGTCGGCGCGCGAATCGTAGGCGATGATTTCGATCATCTTGCCATCAATGCCGCCTTCAGCGTTGACCTTTTCCACAGCCATTTTCACGGCGTTGGCTTCGGACTGACCCCAGGTGGCGCTTGGGCCGGTCAGGGCAACAAGGTGACCAATTTTGATGGTCTGGGGCTGAGCTGGGCCGCAGGCAGCCAAAATGCTGCTCACCAGCAAAACCACAACCAACAGACGAAGTGAAGACTTGATTTTCATACTTTATTTCTCCTCATCTTGATAATATGTCTCGACAGGGTCGAGTTATTCGACACCCGAATAATTCGGGTGTTAACCCCTTTTTTAAACATCCTGCGTGGAATGACATCGCCGTTTGCGCTGACACTGGTTTTTGTAGGATTATCTAAATCTTCAACGGTATAAGATTGTTAGCAAAGTTTGGAATGAAAATCGAGCCGTATATCATATCTGTTATATAGTATATAATTCAAACCGCCTTTTTGTCAATCACCAATCTATCACAATCCATTGAACATATGGCATATTGAGACATCGTAGTTGAATGTAAAAATTTTGTGTCGGTTGGATGTTGAGCATCAGGCTCGATAAAGCAAAAATTCACCAATCTTATGCGTTTGCTGCTTTTCAGGCATCAAAGGCATCACCTCCTTGCGGGCAAAATAAAAAGACCTTCCCAGAGAGAAGGTCTTGTCTGTGCTGTCCTGGATTCTTATCCGTTATTGCTTAAGCACCACAAGCCGATCCTCCGGGGTGAAGGTCGGGAATTGCTTCTTGGCGCGCTTGGCAAATAACTGTATGTTCATATTGAAACCAGTTTTATCATGGTTTTTGGAAAATTGTCAAGGTAAAAATCCCAATCTATTGAACATATGGTATACTGAGATATCGAAGTTGAATATGGAAATTTTCAACGGCCAGGGTTTTCCCTGGTTTTATTCTGTAAATTACCGCTCTAATTATCATCCATTGGTGTGACCGCATTGCGGGGCATGAGAGCGGTCGCAGCTGAGAAAATATTAGCGGCGAATAAAGCAACACCAAGTAAGGAAATTTTGTGACATTCAAGACATTCTCGTTTCACCCGCAGATCAGCGCGGGAATCTCTAAAGCTGGCTATACCTCCCCCACCCCCATTCAAAACCAGACCATCCCTGCGATTCTGAGCGGCAAGGACGTATTGGGTCTGGCCCAAACCGGAACGGGGAAAACAGCCGCATTTGTATTACCCATTCTGCAGCATCTGATGCAGGGCCCGCGCGGCAAACTGCGCGCCCTGATCCTTGCCCCAACCCGCGAACTGGCTGAGCAAACCCATGAAGCCATCATCCAGCTTGGCCGGCAAACCGGTCTGCGCAGCATCACCGTCTATGGCGGCGTTGGCGCAGCGCCACAAATCCGGGGCCTGCGTAATGGCGTGGATATTGTGGTGGCCTGCCCTGGACGGCTGCTCGACCTGCAAGCCCAGAAAGCGCTCGACCTGAGTAACATTGAAGTGCTGGTACTGGATGAAGCCGACCAGATGTTTGACATGGGCTTTCTGCCCTCCATCCGCCGCATCATTGCCAGCCTGCCGCAGAAACGCCAGACCCTGTTATTCTCTGCGACCATGCCGGATGCCATCCGCTCACTGGCCACAGAAATGCTGTTCCACCCCATAACTGTGGAAATCCGAATCACAGAACCGATCGAGACAATCAGCCATGCCATTTACCCCGTCGACCAGACGCGCAAACTGGACATGCTGGTGACCCTGCTCAACGAAAGCGGCAGCGGCCAGGTGCTGGTCTTCACCCGCACCAAGCATCGCGCCAAAAAACTGGCCTTTCAATTGGGACAGACCGGTCTGCCAGTGACTTCCCTGCAGGGCAACCTTTCTCAAAACCAGCGCCAGACGGCCATGGAGAAATTCCGTAAAGGGCGGGTAAAAGTTCTGGTGGCAACCGACATCGCCGCCCGCGGCATTGACGTTTCCCAGGTGTCGCATGTGATCAACTATGACCTGCCAGCCACCGCCGAAGCCTATACCCATCGCACGGGACGAACCGGGCGCATGGAACGGCTGGGCACTGCCCTCTCGCTGGTGACACAGGAAGACCTGCCCATGGTGCGCACCATTGAACGCGTGATGGGACAGTCTCTGGAACGCCGCAAGCTGGACGGGTTTGAAGTGGAACTGAACGCTGAGTCCAGGCCTGCCGCTGTGAAAAATGACAGCTCCCGCCTGAAACAACAGCCTGGCCAACAGAAAACGAACCCTCGTCAGCCAAGAACTTTCAACAACCGGCCGCGTTCTCATGCGCCAAGCCGCTCGTGAAATGACAATCATCAATTACAGCCGCCATTACAGGCGGCTGTAATTTTTCCATACACAAACCAATTCAAAATGAAATCTGTTTGAAGGCAACGCCGCAGGTCGTTGGATGATCTGCCGTTCTGAAAAAAAAGGCAATTGTTGCGATCCCCAGGATCCAATCACTTGAAATTCTTGCATATTGACAAATTACGGGATATAATACTTCAAATATTATTGAAGTATTAAGGAGAATGAGATGACGGTTGCGCAACCTGTGGTACAGCAGCTAAACGTGATGGAGCTATTCAAAGCGCTGGGCAATAAAACCCGTTACGAAATATTCTCCCGCCTGATGACAGGAGCACATTGTAACTGTGAATTATCCAAAGCGCTGGGAATTCCGCTTAATCTGGTATCCCACCATGTCCACATTTTGCTCGATCTTGGCCTGGTTAACGCCACCCGTGATTCGATCGATGCCCGCTGGATTTATTATTCGGTGGACGTGCAAACATTGAATGCTTTTCGTCAAGCTTTTCTGACATTGACAAATCCGGAAAAGATTGAAGAACGTCATCCTTCAT
>JAGVAB010000047.1 GCA_020060485.1 Anaerolineales bacterium | reverse complement strand
TTGAGGGGTGGGGTGCAGAAACCCCGGCGATGTACGGAAACCGGGGTCATTGGCCTGTAATTTGGCGTCATCATTAAGATAAGGGAACTGCAAATTAACCTTGAGAAGGCCATGCGCCCCCTGCCGGTGCTGCTTTTGCGCACTGGCAGGTTATGGTATACTCAACAAAACAAATGTTCGATGAATCAGGGGAGCCATGCCAGTCAATTACCACGAAATCCAGGGGCAGATCCGCCAGATGGGCGAGCAGGAGCCGCAGCGCGTGCAGCGTTTGCAGGCGCTCAAACAGCAGGCCGCAGAATTGCTTGAAACCTGGAACACCAATCTGGATCAGTTGAAATCCTGCGTCGCCCAGGCCGCAGCGGTCAACCGCGGCCTGCGCTGCGCGGTGCCAGTGGCCGAGCCGTTGATGGCGCATTACCCGCCCCCGGTCTCGCCTTCCGGCATCATCATCCTGGCGGCCGACGGCTCGCAGATCAACCCCAGCCGCCATGACAGTGTGCCTTTCGGTGTGATCAATGTCGGCGCGTTTCGCATGGCTCCCGGTTCCGGCCTGGCGCCTGCCGAAGTTGTTCACAGCGAGTTGATCACCGGTGACCAGCTTTACATGGACAATGGCGGCACAATTGGTGAAGAGGCGGTTGCCTTGCGCCGCGATCTCAACGAGCGCCAACTGCTGGCCGATCTGGCCTTCAAAGAACTGCGCAGCGCACCCCAGGCTCTGGTGATTGCCCTCACGGATGGTCCGCTGGAGCCGTTTGTGCGTGACCCCCAGGAGCGGGCGGATGTGAAACAACTTTTTGCAGATTACCTGCAATCCTTGCGCGCCCTTGCCTCTCCGCAAGTTGCCGCCGCCGGTTATGTGGACAAACCGCGCTCTGACCTTGTGGTGCGTTTGCTGGAACTGGTTGACCTGGCCCAGCGCGGGCGCCTTGAGCGCGCCGGGCATGAGCGCAGCCTGCCGGGCGTAACGGATGCCGGGTTATTGTCCGAGCACCTGCAACCGGGTGATCGTTCGGCTGTCTTTGGCCTCCAGTCCCGTTCCCGGGAGGCTTTTTCTGGCGAGATTGAACTGCATTTCTTTTATGTGAACGTTGGCCGTCCGCAGCGCCCCTCCCTGGTGCGGGTGGAAGTTCCTGCCTGGGTGGCAAATAATGCAGACCTGCTTGGCCTGCTGCATGCTGTGCTGATTGACCAGTGCCAGATGCTTGGCACACGTCCCTATCCCTATGCCCTGCACCGCTCGCATGAAGTGGCGGTGGTGCGGCTGGAGGAGAAGCAGCAACTGCAGGCCATGATTGAAATGGAACTGCGCCGGCGCGGTATGGAGCCGGGTGATAGTTCTGCAAAACAATTCACCAAAGATCATTCAGGTGACCGCAAGAGGTATTCATGAACCAAGCCATTGAAGTTGGAAAATTGCTGCGCGCCAGCACCACCGGTTGTGTGGTCGGCTGCCGCCTTTCGCAGTGGGGGGTGCCCTCTTTTGGGGCCATGCTGCGCATTCCCCTCGGCGGTAATGAGGACTATCAGATCTTCGGTTTGATCCACGATATTCACGTGGATGACGATGGTCTGGTGCGTCAACTTGCTGCTACCGAAACCGTTTCCTCGGATGTGATCCTGGATAACCGCATCAACCGCAATGTGCCGCTGGAGATCAGCGTGGTCTTTGTTGGTTACCAGGAAGGGGAACGGGTGCAGCATTTGTTGCCTCCTCGTCCGCCCCTCAGTCTGGATGCCATTTACACTTGCACCGGCGAAGAATTGTGCCGCTTCACGGCGGGCGGGCGGTTTGGTTACTTTCGCCATGTGCTGCGCAATGCCGACTTGCCGATAGGTGAGCTGCTGGCGGCACATTTGCGCCAGTCGGCTGCCGCCCATGCCTTTCCCGGCCTGTCATGCAGCGACCCCGCCTGGGCGGGGAATGCCACCCGCGAACTGATCACCCTGCTGCGGGATGATTACCCGACCCTGATGAGTGTCCTTGGGGCATTGGGAGATGCGGGCATTTCCTTTGGACAGACTCCGGGAGGCCTTTCATGACAGAACTCAGTGTTTACCAGAATGGAGAATACATCGGTTATCTTGTGGGCGGCACGCTTAAGGACAGCCTGCGCGTGCGGCTAACTGTCCCGCCCCAGCAGGTGCAAGAGGGCGGTTTTGTGGTCATCGAGAGCGGGGAGTGGCAGTTCTATGGTCTGGTGACCGACCTGCAATTGGGCGCCACCGATCCCCGTTTTGCCGATGAACAAAGCGAAGAACGCTTGCCGGCTGGCCTGGCCCGTCTGCTGCATGGGCAGACCCTGTACACCAACCTTGAGGTGCTGCCGGCATTGATGCTGGAGCGCGGCCCGCAGCCCGAATTGATCGAGCAGGTGGGTGCGGTAGCTTATCAGCGCATGCTCGATGCCTGGAACACGGCGCATGAGAATCAAAACCCGCATCCCATTCCGGTCAAGACCGTGCCTTCACACCATGCCCGCGTGCGCCTGGCCCAGGCGGGGGATGTGGCCGAGATCTTTGGCGACGAAATGCATGAAGATTACTTCCGCATCGGTTCCACCCGCGAGCAGGGTCATCCGGTGTGCATTGACCTCAAGAAATTCGTGCAGCGGTCGGCAGGCATCTTTGGCGCCACTGGCACGGGCAAATCTTTCCTCACCCGCATCATTCTGGCCGGGTTGATCAAATATAACAAATCTTCGGTGCTGGTCTTTGACATGCACAACGAGTATGGTTTTGATGACACGGCATCTGACACCAATGAGCGGGTGATCGGCCTGCAAACCAAATTCCGTTCCCGGATGCGGGTGGTCGGCCTTGGGCGCGGCACCAATATCCGCGGAAACAATCCCGACTTTCACCTGGAGATTGCCGAGCGGGACATCCAGCCGGAAGATATCGAGATGCTGACCCGCGAGCTGAACCTGAAGGAGACCACCCCTACCACCCTGGATGCACTGCGCTATTCCCTGGGCCAGTCGAATTGGTTCTCGGCATTCAAGCACATGGAAGTCGGTACCACCATTGAGAACGAAGAGGGCAAAAAAATGCCTGCCCCGGGCAGCGTGGCTTTCTGGGCCAATGCCAATGGGGTCAACGTAACGGCGGCCGAAGCCCTGCACAGCAAGCTGGGGCGCGTTTTCAACCTTCCCTATCTTTCCGAAGAACCCGCTTCCGCCGGTCTGGATGAGATCATCAAGTCCCTTGAAGCTGGACAACATGTAATTTTGTCCTTTGGAAAGAATGAATCTGATCTGGATTATCTGCTGGTGACCAACCTGCTCACCCGCCGCATTCGGTTCCGCTGGGAGCAGACCACCAATGAGTACCGCACTCACGGCGAGAAAGAACCGCGCCCGCTGGTGATCGTGGTGGAGGAGGCGCATAAGCTGCTTAACCGCGAGATGGCTTCGCAGACCACCTTCAGCACTATTGCCCGCGAGATGCGCAAATATTATGTGACCCTGCTGATCATCGACCAGCGGCCTTCGCAGATCTATGACGAGGTCATGTCGCAGCTTGGCACGCGCATCACTGGCTGGCTGGGTGACGATGCTGACACGCACGCCGTTCTTTCCGGGCTGGCTGGACGGGATGCCCTGCGCGGCATGCTTGCCCGTTTGCAGCCCAAGGAAGAAGTCTTGCTCCTCGGCTGGGGGGTGCCAATGCCCATCCCGCTACGCTCGCGGCGCTATGATGAACGCTTCTGGCAGGAACTGCTGAAAGAGAAAAAAGGCGGCGGGCAGCGCACCGCCAGGGATGTGATCAGCGATTTGGGTTTTTGATCCCTCACTCCAAACTGACCGGCAGGTTGCAACCTGCCGGTCAGTCTTAGCAGCCGGGCTGATGGGTTAATGGCGTTTTTTGCAGGTTTCCATTCAGAAAAACCATATCATCGAATTGTAGGCAACAGGCGGCAGGTGGATGTTTTCGGGTCCAAGAGTATGCCGAAAATGCTTTGCCAGTGAAATGGGATTCGCCGGGATCAAGGTTTGGTGCTTGCTGCGGAATCTGTCTGACGCATGAGGTCTGACAGGGTGACAATTCCTTGCGAACCAGATTTGCATGCTGCGGCAACAGCATCTTCCAGGGTCAGGTTTTCCCGCTGTGTGACCAACTCGATCAACATGGGTAAATTCATGCCTGTGATGACATCAATCTTCTGAGTGGGGCGGCTCAAGGCCAGCCTGGCACTGGCGTTAAAAGGACTGGCGCCCAATACATCCACCAGGATCAGCGTGCCTTCTTTCCCGGCTGTCTGATCGACGGCTGTCCCAATGCGCTCAACGAGTTCGTCCACGGCATCGGTTTCATTGAGGGCGAGGCTGGCGATGGCTTTCTGTTGACCGGTGATCATCTGCAGGGCATCCAGCAGGCCTTTTGCCAGACCGCCATGACTGACCAATATGATTCCAATCATCGCGTCCTCCGTTGATTTTTCCCGGCAGCTCAAATAATGGACGGGTAAAGAGGCGTCAGGTTGACTTACAGCAGTTCAATTGCTGCCGGTAAGGATCTCGATGGCTTTTTCCAGTTGCGGATCCCGTTCGGCGGCGATGTCCTCTTCAGTGAACTCCACCATCACATCCGGTTCAAGGCCGATGTTGTGGATATGGCGTTCATTGGGGGTCAGCCAGCGGGCGATGGTAACCCGTACGGCTCCCTGCTCGTTGGACAGGGGAATCCAGTTTTGCACCGAACCTTTGCCAAAGGTGGTTGTTCCCACCAGCGTGCCGCGGCCGTAATCCTGAATGGCGCCGGCGAAAATCTCTGAGGCTGAGGCTGAGCCTTCATTGACCAGCACGACCAGGGGAATCTTGGTGGCCAGGCCGCCATTTTTGGAATTAAATATGGTACGGCTGCCATCGCCCATTTCCTCAATCAGGACCACCTGATTGCCCTCAATGAATTGGGAGATCACATCAATGGAGGTGTTAAGATAGCCTCCACCGTTATAGCGCAGATCAATGATCATGCCAACCGGGTTCTGCTTCATCAAATCCCGCAGGCTGTCACGCAGCTCTCTGGTCGTTTTTTCGCCAAAGGTGTTGATCTGGATGTACGCCACATTTTCATCCAGCATTTTACCTTCCACACTGGGAACGGCAATTTTTGCGCGGGTGATGGTAACGTCAAAAGGTTCGGGCATGTCTTTGCGCTTGATGGTCAGGGTTACATCGGTTCCAGCTGGACCGAGGATGTCGCGCAGCACCAGGTTGCCATCCACACCGGTTACATCCTTGCCGTTTACCCCAATCACCAGGTCTTCAGGTTTCAAGCCGGCTTTTTCGGCGGGAGAGTTGGGCATGGGGCTGATGATAGCCAGATATTCACCGGTAATATCCACCCAGGCGCCGATGCCCTCGTATTCCCCGTTCAGGGGGGCGTTGGTCGTTTCGTATTCTTCGGGGTCCATGTAGGAGGTGTGCGGGTCTTCAAGTGACTGGAGCATGCCGCGAATGGCGCCGCGCATCATCTCCACATCGTCAATCGGTTGATCCACATACTGGTCATGAACGAGATTCCAGGATTCCCAGAAAGGCTGGAAGAGGGTGTCCAGATCGGCGCTGGGGGCAGCGGCGCCTTCCTGGTTGAGGTTCAGGAATGGCAATGCTGCATTCACGCCTGGTATGTTGCCGACTGCCAGTCCGGCTGCCATGCCGCTGGAAAAGATGATAATAAACAGCATCAATCCAATGAGGATTGACAGGATAACGCGTAATGTTTTTGACATGAAATGCTCCTGACAGATCTTAAACACGCATGGCGCGTGCCTGCAATTTTTGTATTGCCTAAGATTACCACAAAATTGTTAACAAATAGTATAGCGACTGTTTTTGTCTGATTATGAAGTAAAAGGTTTTTGGTGGCTGTGCCAGCATTGCTTGTTGGCAGAAGATTTCTCCCCTTGCGAGTTGATGTTACATACCGGGCGATAGCACTTTGGGCAGGTCGGTGATGGTCGGAATGCGGGGATGGTCCAAGGGGCCGCCCGGGTGGCTGCCCACCTGAATGGTGAAAAAGCCGATCTGCCGGGCGCTTTCCAGGTTGGGCCAGCGGTCATCCACAAAGACACAGGCAGCGGGGTCAGGCTGGCCGGCCATGCGCAGGGCAATCTGGTAGGCCTGCGGGTGCGGCTTGCTGTGCGGGTCGATATCGAGGATGTCGATGATGCCGGTGAAGCAATCTTCCACGCCCAGCCTTTGCAAAATGCGTTGGGCGTGCCCGGCATCGGCATTGGTGAAGATCCACTTTTTCTGGGGATAGGCCAGCAGCATGCTGCGCAGTTGTGGGTCGGGCTGCAGGTAATCCTGCAGGGGCAGGTTGTGGACATAGGCCAGAAAATCCTGGTCGTCAATCTGAAATTCCCGGCGCAGCCCGCCAAAGGTGGTGCCATAGGTGCTGAAAAGCCGTTGGCGCAGCTGCGGGATTTCCTCAGCCGGCAAGCCCATGCGCTCCAGCATGTAGGATGAGATGCGCTCGCTGATCACATCCCACAGTCCGGAATCGCTGGCATAGAGAGTTTCGTCCAGGTCAAAAAAGAGGGTGGTGTATTTCATCAGGGCAAGTATAACCCACACCCCGAAAATTGAGAGCGGGGTTTCCGAAAAAAATCAAACGATTATCAGAAATCCTTGCAGGCACTGCGGGCAGCCGGGGTGATCTGTCACGAACAGACGGGCACGATCAGGGGCGGGCCGCTTTGTGGGTTGGGAATGACATGCAGGGGGACGCGGTAAGCCTCGCTCAACAGGTGGGAGGTGAGCACCTGCTCCGGTGTGCCGACAGCCTGCAAGCGGCCGCCGCATAACAAGCCCACCTGGTCGGCGAAACGCGCCACCAGGTTCAGGTCGTGCAGGGTGATGAGCACGGCCAGTTGGCGTTCATGCGCCAGTTGGCGCACCATTTGCAGCAGGCTGATCTGATATTGCAGGTCGAGGTGGGCGGTGGGTTCATCAAGCAATAAAATGGGGGCAGACTGTGCCAGGGCGCGCGCCAGCAGCAGACGCTGCTGTTCGCCGCCGGAGATTTCGCCGATGCGGCATTCGGCCAGATCGAGAGTATCGGTACTTTGCATGGCCTGGCGGGCGATGGTTTCATCCCGGGCAGAGATCTGCCCCAGCCAGTTGAGGTGGGGGGTGCGGCCAAGCAGCACGGTTTCCCAGGCAGAGAAACCACCCGGTAATTGGGTGGCTTGCGGCACAACCGCCATGCAGCGCGCCAGCTCTTCATGGTCAAAGCTATTCAGGTTTTTGCCCATGATGCGCACTTCACCGCTGCGCATGGGCATGACCCGGCTGAGGACGCGGATCAGGGTGGACTTGCCAACGCCATTCGGGCCGATGATCGCCATGACAACTCCAGCCTGCAAAGAAAAGCTGACATCTTTCAGGATGGTTTTACTTTGATAACATGCGCTCAAGTCATGTACTTCGATCATGGCCACCTCCTCAGGGGGCTGCTGCAATTGGCAGTATGTTGCGTGTAGATTAATAAGAAATTTTGATAACCATTTTCGGTTTACCAGTAATATTGCTTTTTGGCGCGGCGCAGGATCCACAGAAAAAATGGTGCACCCACCAGGGCGGTGATGATACCGGTGGGGATCTCGCGCGGGGCCATGACTGTGCGGGCGATGAGGTCGGCAGACAGCAGCATGGTGGCCCCATTCAGAATGGAAAGCGGCATGACCCGCCGATAGTCGCTGCCCCACAAAATGCGCACCAGATGGGGCACGATCAAACCCACAAAGCCGATAATTCCAGAGAATGACACTGCCACGGCAGTGGTCAGAGAGGCAGCCACCAGTATCCAGCGGCGGATGCGCTCCACCGGCAGGCCAAGCTGCTGGGCCTGTTCATCCCCAAACTGGAGCACATTCAGTTTGTAGCTCATGCTCAGCAGCGCGCCCAGTCCCAGCAGGGTATAGGGCAGCGAGATGAGCACCGGCTGCCAGCCGCTGACGGCCGTGCCGCCCAGCAGCCAGGCAATGGCGCGATGCAGTTCGTCCCGGGACAGAAGCATGAGAAAGGAGGTGATGGCCGAGGCAAAGGCGCTGACCGCCACACCGGCCAGGATCAGATTGGTGGTGGGCACGGTCTTGCCGACCCTGGCCAGCGAATAGACGATGCCCACAGTCAGCATGGCGGCCACAAAAGCCGCAGCCGGGATGGCCATCAACCCCAGCGGGGTGTAGGGCCAGCGGATGCTCATGGCCAGCACTGCGCCCAGGCCAGCCCCCGAGGAAATGCCGATCAGGTAGGGGTCGGCCAGCGGATTGCGGAACAGCCCTTGATAGGCAGCTCCACTGCCGCCCAGGGCGGCGCCGGTCAGGGCCACCAGGGCGGCGCGTGGCAGACGCAGCTTGTAGAGGATCACCGCAAATTGCCGCCATTCAGGCGGGGTTTCCTGGCCGGTGAGCGGTGAAGTCAGCAGACTGGCCAGGATGCGGGGAGGGATGAGGGTGCTGCCCGCCATGACACTCAGCACGGCGATCAGTGCCAGGGGAATCAAACTGATGAGCAGCGGGCGGGTCGTTTTTTGCATGGTTTGGTATGTATCTTTTCTTGTCCTTTGTGCCCTGAACTTGTCGAAAGGTACGAAGAATCTCTGGCTTCAACAAGCTCAGCCTGTGGTTCTTCCGCGGCCTGAAGATGTCGAATGGTCATTAAAGGACTCTTTCTCTATTCTTTAAACAGATCGGGGTGAATGGCGCGGGCCAGGGCTTCGAGGCCGTCGATCAGACGCGGGCCTGGGCGGCTGACCAGATCATCATTGAAAGGCAGCACGCGGTTCTCCACCACGGCGGTGAGCTGTTCCCAGCCCGGGCGTTCACTTACCATCTCGGGGGTAATGCCCCACATGGCGTCACCCAGCAAAATAATTTGCGGGTCTTGCAGGATCAGTTCTTCCTGGCTGAATTGTGCCCAGGCAGTGTTCATGCCGCTGGCAATGTTCTGGCCGCCGGCCATGGTGATCAGGGTGTCGATGAAGGTGCCAGCCCCGCTGGTCCAGGGTTTGGTGGGGTCAGTGGAATCCAGCTCATAAAACACGGTTGGGGTGGTTTCGGCCTGCTGCAAGGTTTCCATGATAGTTGTCACACGTTGGCGGGCGTTCTCGATCCAGATTTCGGTTTCCGCTTCGTGTCCGGTCAGTTTGGCCACGATGCGCATGTTCTCATACAGACCTTCCAGGTCGGATGGGTTGGCCAGTGAGAATACAGTAATGCCCAGGTTTTCAATGGCCTTGATGTGTTCGGGAGCGTTGACATCGGCGGCCAGCACCAGGTCTGGCTGCAGACGCACGATCTCTTCCAGATTCTGTTCCTGGGTGTTGCCGATGCTGGGCAATTCCAGGACGGCTTCAGGGTAGTTGGAGAAGTCCTCGCGGGCGATGACTTGGTCACCGGCGCCAACCGCAAAGAGCAATTCGGTGTTGGAGGGGGCCAGCGAGATGATGGCCTGGGCCGGTCCGTCCAGCACCACCTCCCGGCCAAGGCTGTCAACCAGGATAATCGGCTGGGGAGCGGTTTCTGTAGCCGCAGGTTCTTCGGGCGCAGTGATTGGCTCGGCAACCGCTGGTTCGGCAGCTTGCGGAGCAGGGACTGCGGCGGTCGGGGAACAGGCTGCCAATGCCAGGCTGAGGGCGATCAAAACAGCAAGCAGGGGAAAGAAGCGTTTCATTTTGGTTCAGGTCTCCTCATGAATGAAATGACCGCGAAACAAGCCTGGTTTCTTTAATAAAATGCCCCTGTCTTTTGGACAGGGGTGGGTTTCCTTTTCAGGGAAAACGCATCAAAGTTTCCATCACCCGTTCCGCGAGGTTTGGAGAACGCTTTTTCAGGTAGGCGGCCTGGCTTAGAGCGGAAGCTCATCACAGTTGCGGGTCAGCACCGGGTTCTCACCGGTTTCGCTTCCCACTTTCTATTTTTGTTGAAAGTGGTCAGACCTGAAAAATTGCGGTCTTTATGGATTGATTGTAATGACAAAGGGTGGGGGTGTCAAGGAAAGAATGGACAGGAAGGCATGGACAATGATACTGAAATCAAGCCGTGATTTTCAAAAACATGATCACATCCTACTTTTGTGACAGATCACCGACCTGTCCGCATTGGTTGAAGGGATGATGGTGGTTCGGACAGGTTCGCTGTGCTGAACCTGTCCGAACAGTGAGGCTGCGGTATTTATCGCGAGTGTGCAATCCGATGCAACGGTGGGGTGGGTTTGTAGGGACAGGTCACCGACCTGCCCGCATTGTGTGAAGGGATGGCGGTGTGGCTCGGACAGGTTCGCTGCGCAGAATTTGTTCCTACAGTTAGGCTGCGGTATTTATCGCGAGTGTGCAATCCGATGTAACGGTGGGGTGGGTTTGTAAGGACAGGTCACTGACCTGTCCGCATTGGTTGAAAGGATGATGATGTGGGGCGGACAGGTTCGCTGCGCAGAACCTGTCCCTACAGTGAGGCTGCGGTATTTATCGCGAGTGTGCAATCCGATGCAACGGTGGGGTGGGTTTGTAGGGACAGGTCACTGACCTGTCCGCATTGGTTGAAAGGATGATGATGTGGCTCGGACAGGTTCGCTGCGCAGAACCTGTCCCTACATGAACAGGTCTTCGTAAGAATGATAATGCATGTTGATTTCCCATTTGATGGGATTGTTGATGATGTATTCTCGAATTTTTGCCAGAGATTGTTCGTTGCGGATGATGTGGTCATGAAAAGAACGTTGCCATACAGGTGAGCCTTTGTTCCCATGCATTTCGTTGATTTTTTTGGCAGACCAGGTTTTGAATCCGCGAATGATTTCCGATACAGATTTCCGGTTTGGTGATTCATCCGTCAGAAGTAGAATTCCATGGAGGTGATTGGGCATGACAATAAATGTGTCCAGTTGGAGCCCGGGGCAATGATCGGGAATGTTCTCCCAAAAATTTTGAACGATATTTCCTGCGGGGTTGAGTTGCATTTTCCCCTGGATGATTTTGCCAAAAATGTGAATATTTTTGTGGGTGTTGATGGTCACGAAGTACAGCCCTGGCAGGCTGTAATCATGGCCATTCAGACGAGGGGAGGTTTTTCGGACAGGACATGTTTTCATCATGTGGAAGGTTTGTAGTGAGCCAGACAAGTATTGTGCATTGAATCTGTTCTTACAGTGATATGGTAATTATAAACGAGAGCGGCAACGGGGACGGACAGGTTCGCTGTGCTAAACCTGTCCCTACAGCGAGGCTGCGGTATTTATCGCGAGTGTGCAATCCGATGTAACGGTGGGGTGGGTTTGTAGGGACAGGTCACTGACCTGTCCGCATTGTGTGAAGGGATGGCGGTGTGGCTCGGACAGGTTCGCTGTGCTGAATCTGTCCCTACGGCGGGGTTGGCTCATGCCCCGGTTACTTGGTGCGCCTCGTGCGAGTTTTGCTGCTGCCCGGACGGTAGGGCGGCACATCAATGTAATAATTGGTGCACAGGTTGGCATCCAGCATGCGGCTGCTGATGCGTGAATCGATCTCTTCCAGGGACGAGGAGGTGGTGATCACAGTGGGCAGCTCGGCATTGTAGCGGTAATTGAGCAACTGGTAGAGTTTTTCGCGCGCCCAGGGGGTGGCGCTTTGCGTGCCGAGGTCATCCAGGATGAGCAGCGGCGAGGTGCGTACCTCCTGAAACATGCGGTCATAGGAGACGGAGCTATTGGGGCTGAAGGTGGCCCGCAAGTGATCGAGAAGGTCGGGCACGACCACGAACATCGGCTCGTCCCCCTCGGCGTGGCGGTAGTTGCCGATGGCAGCCGCCAGATGGGTTTTGCCGGTACTGAAGGCGCCCATCAGTACCAGCCAGCCGGAGGGTTTCTCGGCAAATTGCTGGGAGGCGCGAAAGGTTTTGTCCAATGTTTTCTGCTGTTCGGGGGGCAGTTTTTCATTCTCCCGCATGCTGAAGTTGCCAAAGGTGCGCTTGGTATGCAGGTGCAGCGAGGAAAGCTGGGGGTGGCCGATCTCTTTGGTGGGGGTGCGATAATCCGGGGCGATGATCTTGAGCACACTGACCAGTTCGGAGTCCTGCAGGCGCGAACTGACGCGTCCGTCGATATCTTCCAGATCAATATTGGTGGTCACGATGGTCGCCAGGCGGTTGACATAGCGGTAGTTGATGATCTGGTACAGTTTTTCGCGCGCCCAGGGGGTGGCGTTTTGCGTACCCAGATCATCCAGCACCAGCAGACGCACGTTGCGTATCTCGTCAAAGCGCGTCTCGAAGCTGGTTTCCTCATTACCATAGGAGAAACGCAGCCAGTCCAGCAGATCGGGGACGGTTAGAAAGATGGTGGGAACGCCCATATCGACCACGAAATTGGCAACCGCCGCTGCCAGGTGGGTCTTGCCGCAGCCATAGGTGCCTGTCAACAGCAGCCAGCCATCCAGGTGTTCGGCCAGGTGACGGGCAGCACTGTGGGCGGCCTTGAGTGACTGCATTTGACGAGGGGTCAGGGCAATGTGGCCCTGGGTTTTAAAGCTGTCAAAGGTCATCTCGTGGAAGGCTTCCAGGTTGCTGAGACGGAACAAACGCTCCTGGTTTGCCTGGCGCACCTCCTGCTGACGGCAGACGCAGACCTGCATCCTGCCAAAATCCGGGTGGCTGAGCGGCAGGTCCTGACGCACAAAGCCAACCCCGCCGCAGATCTTGCAGTTGGGGTCTCCCAGCGTGGTGCGGGGATTAGTGTTCGATGAAGTCGGCGAATTCTCCGCCGAGGTATTTTTTTCGACTTGATTCAGAGCCTTGTCGATGGGTTCCATCGCGACCTTCTTTCTGCCAGGATTCCAGGATGGCTTCAATATAGCGCCAGTTGCGGACGTTTTTTTCCACGGCGATCTGGATGGCTTCTGCAATCCATTCCGGGGGATAGGTTTCCAGCGCCAGGCGCAGGGCATCGGCGATCAGCGGGGTGAGTGGGCCAATGTTTTGTTCATAGAGCTGGAAAGCATTGGGCTGGTCAATTTCCAGTGTGGCGGCAGCAGGCTGCATTTCATCCGGGTTCCATTTGCCGTTTTGCAATGCCTGAATGGCAGCCCGGCCGCGCGGTGAATTGAGGAAGTACAGGTTCTGCCGGCCATCATTGGCCTTGAGCAGCGTGTTGCGCTGCACGGCGCGTTCCAGACCGTGAACCAGGATTTTCTGTGCGGCGTCTGGTGAGGTATCCAATCCGCTCAGGAAGTGGCGATCCTGGAGGAAGTTCGCCTCGCGGATGTAGCGGATGTTGCCTTCCTGGTGGTTGAAGAACCACAGGGCATACAGGGTGATTTTTAACTCGGCCAGATCATCAATCTCTGGCAGCAATTCGCTGAAGAATGGCTCCGGGATATCTGTCATCCTGGTCTTGCCTGCGGGAAAGCCGGTGAATGCTGGCATGGCAGGCCTCAGCGCGGCTCCCAGGTTGCGGCATTCTCAAAGCGTGCCAGGTTGTTCAGGAAGATGGTTTGAATGCCGGCATGGGTGGGACCGTTGCGGTGCTTGGCAACGATGATCTCGGATTTGATGATATCCGGCATGTTTTGCGGTTTTTCCCTGACCTCTTCCTCTGGCCGGTGGATGAACATGACAATGTCGGCATCCTGTTCAAGACTGCCAGATTCACGCAGGTCGGAGAGCACCGGTTTTTTGTCAACCCGCTGCTCAACGGCGCGTGAAAGCTGGGCGCCCACCAGTACGGGGACATTCAGCTCGCGTGCCAGCACCTTCAAATTGCGAGAGATGTAAGAGACTTCCTGCACGCGGTTATCGGTGCGCAGGTCTCCGCTCATCAATTGCAGGTAGTCGATGATGATCAAATCCAGGTTGAATTCCAGATGCAGGCGGCGGCACTTGGTGCGCAACTGCAAGGGAGTGATGGCCGGGGTGTCGTCCAGGAACATGGTGGTGTCCGAGAGGACTTCAATGGCATGGGTGAAAAGCGGCCATTCGTTTTCATTGAGTTTGCCGCTGCGCAAACGCTGGGTATCGATGCCTGTCTCCTGGGCGATCAGGCGCTGCACAAGCTGCTCGTTGGACATTTCGAGCGAGAACATGGCCACATGTTTCTTGTGTTTCTGGGCGGCGTTCTTGGCGGCACCCAGCATGAAACCGGTCTTGCCCATGCCTGGCCGGCCAGCGATGATCAGCAGGTCGGACTTTTGCAGGCCGCCCAGCAGACGGTCAAGATCGATCAGGCCGGTGGGCACGCCGTAGATGTCCTCATCCCGTTTGGAGAGCTGGTCCACCCGGTCGTATACGTTGCTGAGCACTTGATCGATCGGCTGGAGTGAGGTGGATACGCGCCGTTCGCTGATGCCGAAGATGGATTTTTCGGCTTCATCCAGCACGGTGTCCACCGATTTGCCCTGGTCGTAGGCCAGGGCAGCCAACTGGTTGGCCGAGACCAGCATCTTGCGGCGCACAGACATCTCTTCGATGATGTGCCCGTAGGCTTCGGCATGCAGCGAGGTGGGGGTTTGATGGATGAGTGAGGTGATATAGGCTTGCCCGCCAATCTCATCCAGATGGCCGGTGTTTTCCAGTTCTTCGCAAACGGTGATAAAGTCGATTGGGGTGCGGCGCTCCACCAGATGGGCGAAGGCTTGCCAGATCCAGCGGTTGCGGACGATGTAAAAATCCTCCGCCTGCAGGAATTGGGCGACATCGTAATACACTTCCTGATCGATCAGTACCGCTCCCAGCACCGCTTCTTCGGCTTCGCGGCTGTTGGGCTGGGCCTGGATCTCTTCGGAGATGCCATCATTTGAAAAAATCTGGTCGCTCATTTTGAGGGATCCGTCCTTCCCGGATGAGGGCTGGAAATGTTAAAGATAACCATGGAGGGCTGCTTCTCCCCCGATGCAAAAACGCACTCAGAGCTTGTCAGCAAAGTCGTCCGGCAACTGGTCAGGATCATCATCCTGATCATCATCGGTGTCATTCAATTCCAGGTTTTCCAGAAAGTCTTCAAAAATACTGAGCCGTTCTTCCTTGGCTTCAATATTATTGCCTTCTTCGCCGGTTTCGGTTTCTCCGGACGGGGATTCAATGGTCTCTTCGGGGACAATACCGGCCTTGTCGAGCACATCTCTGGCAACGAGGATGGGCACATGGGTTCTGACGGCGATCGCCAGGGCATCGGACGGCCGGGAATCTATATTGATGATCTGGCCGTTGACATCGAGTACCAGACTGCCGTAGAATACATCGTCCCGCAGGTTGGTGATCTCCACCCGCAGCATGCGCACATCCAGGGCGTTGAAGATGTTTTTGATCAGGTCATGCGTCTGAGGCCGGGCAATCTCAATCTCTTGCAGGGCAATGGTGATGGATTCGGCTTCGTAGGGGCCAATCCAGATCGGGAGGTAGCGGTCAACGTTCAATTCGCGCAATACTACAATGCGCTGCTGGTTGGTTAAACTGACGCGCAGACTTTCGATGACAACTTCTACCATTTCAGACATAGAGACTCCCGAGGCAATGGGGTTTGGTAATTGACCTGTTCTATTCTAACACGGGGGCGGACTGCATGCAATATAAACCCGCTTACCGGGTATGAGTCCGGGTTCAGGCACAAAATTGATTATTAAGATTTCTTAAGATGGTGAATCTTCTTAACAAATCGTTAAACTATCGTGTATAATATTGACAACCTGACCCATGCAAATGAAGTCTTGACCCTCGATGTTGTCTTGCAAGGGAGCTGGGGGAGTGATCGGGTTGGCGAGGTTGTCTAATGATGCCAATGTGCAAACAGGTGCAGCACTGTTCTGGAAGAATATTGTCTCGTGTTGCATGAAGCCTTGCAAGGGAAAATCTGGTATGATTAAAAGAAGAAAGGCAGGCTGAAGGTTTGGCAACCAGAAAAGCCAAAATACTGCTCATTGAAGGAAAACGGGCGGATCGTCCTTCCTTCTTTCCGGGATTGACCCGCAAGGGTTATGAAGTGGAAAGTGTGTCCAGCGGCAAGGCGGCGATGGCATATTTGGATAAGGATTGCCCGCATGTGGTTGTCGTGGATGCCGAGTCGATGCGCGCCAATGGCAAAGGCATTGTGCGCGCCATCAACCGGGCCGTGCCGAACCTGCCAGTGATCTTTATTGTGGCCGAAGACTATGATGATCCTTACAACGTGGGTGCTGACCACGTTTTGGTTGAGCCTTTTACCCTGCAGAAATTATTGAATCGCATCCGCCCTTTGCTGCCATCCAAAGAGGATCACCTGCTCAAGGTTGGCCCGCTGGCCTTGAACATTGACCATCGCTGGGTGCGTTGTGCAAGCCGGCAGACCAGTTTGACGCCGCGCCTGGTGATGCTGCTAAAGATCCTAATGGACAGTCCTGGCGAAATACTCAAGCGAGAAGACCTGTTCAGCAAGGTATGGGAAACAGCCTACACGGATGATACCCGCACCCTGGATGTGCATATCAGCTGGCTGCGCCAGGCCGTGGAAGAAGATCCTCGCAACCCGCGTTTCATCAAGACTGTGCGCGGCGTAGGTTATCGCCTGGATATTTCCTGATCGTCCGCCGGGCAAAAATTTCTGATATAATCTTTTCAATCACATATCTTGAGAGACTTGCTCGGGGCTGAGTAACCGGGATGCTTTTCAGAGAGCCGGCGGCTGGTGTGAGCCGGCAGGCAGAATGGCGAATTTCCACCCCGACCATCCCATTGGGATGAGTTGTTCCTGCAGGGGCAGTTGTCTGCCGTAAGGGGACCGGATGCGTCCGTTATCGCTGAATGAGACTTCCGTCCACCGGGCGGGAAGTGAATGCAGGTGGCACCACGAATACCCCCTTCGTCCTGCAAACGAGCGGGGGGCTTTTTATTTCTGGAGTCAGAGAGGACACCATGCTGGATATCAATTTGATTCGTGAACACCCGCAAGTGGTGCGGGATGCCTTGCAAAAGCGTAATATGGATTCTGCCGTGGTTGATGAGATGGCAGAACTGGATGTGCAGCGCCGCAGCCTGCTGGTCGAAGTGGAGACCTTGAAAGCCGAACGCAACCGTGCCTCCAAAGAGATCAGCGCGATGAAAGACAAGGATGCGCGCCAGATCAAGATCGATGAGATGCGCAAGGTGGGCGATGCGATCGCCGCACTGGATGAACGTGTGCGCCAGGTGGAGGAAACCTTGCAAGCTCTGGTGGCCGGCATTCCCAACATCCCTGACCCACAGACCCCCCTGGGGCCGGATGAAAGCGGGAACGTGGTGATCAGGACGGTAGGCGAAATCCCGGAGCTGGGATTTGACCCTCAGCCGCATTGGGAACTTGGCCCCAAACTGGATATTATCAATTTCGACCAGGGGGTCAAGATCACCGGCTCGCGCTTCTACGTGTTGAGCGGGGCGGGGGCGCGCTTGCAGCGGGCTTTGATCGCCTGGATGCTGGACCTGCATATCCGCCAGGGCTATACCGAGAAATATACGCCATTCATGGTGCGTGGTGACACGCTCTATGCCTCTGGTCAGCTGCCCAAATTTGCAGATAATCTTTATCGCGATCACGAAGAAGACCTGTGGATGGTACCCACAGCCGAGGTGCCGCTGACCGGTCTGCACATGGCAGACGTGTTTGAAGATGCACAACTCCCGCGGCGCTATACAGCCTATACCCCTTGTTTTCGGCGCGAGAAGGTGAGCGCCGGGCGGGATGTGCGCGGCATTAAACGCGGCCATCAATTTGACAAGGTGGAAATGTATATTTTCTGCAAGCCGGAAGAATCGCAGCACGAGCTGGAGAAGATGCTGGCGGATGCCGAGCAGACCTGTGCGGATCTGGGACTCACTTACCGCATCGTGCAGCTTTGCACTGGCGACCTGGGCTTCAATGCGCGTGTGACATATGATCTTGAGGTCTGGGCGCCGGGCTGCGGCGAGTGGCTGGAAGTGTCCTCGGTTTCCAATGTGGGCGATTTTCAGGCGCGGCGGGCGAATATCAAGTATCGCCCTGAAGGAGACAAGCGGCTGCAACTGGTGCACACCCTGAACGGCTCCGGTTTGGGCATGCCGCGCACCCTGATCGCAGTTTTGGAAAATTATCAACAGGCGGATGGCTCGGTGGTTGTGCCGGAAGTTTTACGTCCATGGATGGGCGGATTAGACGTGATCCGGCCTGCATAAGGGTTAATCAATCATGCTTGAATTTGGAATGGCAGTTCTCAACGCGCTCACTTTGACCATCATGCTGGTAGGTTTGCTCAGCCTGGTCATCCCGGGCATGCCGGGCCTGGTGATCATCTGGCTGGCTGCTTTGGCGTATGTGCTCATCACCGGGTTTCATGCCTGGTGGGTGATTGTCATTTTTGTTTTTCTCACGCTGTTGATGATCGTTGGCAACCTGGCGGACAATGTCATCATGGGTGCCAGTGCCCGCGGCAAGGGGGCCAGCTGGTGGGCGATCGGGGCGGCATTTCTGGCCGGCATTATCGCCAGTTTTTTCCTCACTCCCATCGGCGGCCTGCTGGTGATGCTGGCTGGCTTGTTCCTGGTCGAGGTGATCCGTCTGAAGGATTGGCGCGAAGCGCTCAATTCCACTGGCGGCATGGCGTTGGGGTTTGGTCAGGCGGTTTTGGTGCGGGGGGCGATCGGGGCCGTGATGATTGGTCTGTGGCTGCTGTGGGCTATGGTTTTCTAACGGTTCAGGATGGATTGGGCCGCTCTGGAGTGATCTGGCGCTGCCGGAAAGGATGGAACAATGTATCAGGCAATCACGTTTATTGAGCAAATGATCGGCTCTGCTGTGGGCGGTCTTGGCTTGTTGGTGCTTGGGCTGGGCATAGGCTGGTTGACGCTTTATCTTCTACAAAACGGCGAACATCCCTGGGGTCATTCGCTGATCGTCTTTGGCATCTTTGCGCTGGTGTTGCTGCTGCTGGTATGGATGCTGCCCCCTGGCATTTCCGGGGTGTATGGGCTGGGGGCCGGGGCGGGACTGTTGGTGTTTGGTGCCTGGCGCCGGCCGGCCTCCACTGCGGTCAAAGCGCGGACTGCCAAAAAACAGGGCGGCGCCGGGCGGCAGGACGGTTAAAGGGCAGCTTTTCTACAGGCCGGTGTGCCGTCGGAAAAAATTGCCGATCAATTGAATGGCCTGTTTGCTTTCCGGGAGGAGCATGGCAAAAGCCGGCCAGACATGGCCCATGTCTTCACGAATATGCAGGGTAACATTCACCCCGGCCTTGCCTGCCCGTTCGGCAAACATGACCGAATCATCCAGCAAAATCTCACGCGTACCGGCCAGGATCAACAGCGGCGGCAGGCCATGCAGGTCGCCATATAGGGGCGAGATTAACGGTTCATTGGCGGCATGCTGGCCGCGGTAGGCATCGGCCATTTCCTGCAGGCCGCGGCGGGTGAGTTGGGGGTCTGCATTTTCCAACCGGTCAATGGATTCGCCGGTCAGGCACAGGTCTGTCCAGGGGGAAAGCAGGGCGGCCGCGGCTGGCAAAGGTTCACCGGCATCCCGCAGGTACATCAACAAGGCGGCCGACAGGCCGCCGCCGGCCGAGTCGCCGGCCAGAACGATCTTTTCGGGGGGATAGTTGCGCGCAAGCAGCCAGCGATATGCAAAGGCAGCATCTTCCAAAGCAGCTGGAAAGGGGTGCTCCGGGGCCAGGCGGTAATCGATCACCAGGGCGGGCATGCCGCTGGCGCTGGCAATGCGGTGTGCCAGGTCGCGGTGCAGGGCCGGAGAGCCGCTGGTGTAACCGCCGCCGTGCAGGTAGAGCAGCACAAATTCGTTGGAGGTCCACAGGGGCTGCACCCACTCCGCCGGAATTTCTCCCACCCTGATCGCTCTGCTGGTGATGCTGAGCGGCACCAGGTGATGAAAATACTCCAGGCGTTTTTTCTTTTTGGCCAATGATACATAAGTGAATGGTTTGTACCCCCAGCGGACGATGAAATAAAACAAGCGGCTGCGCAGGCTGGGCTGAAAGATGCCATTTTTTTCCAGGATCAATGGCATGGTTGCCAATGCCACAATGATCCCTATTAACCATCTCAATGTCATAATCTTTCCGAGGTGAAGAATTTTTCCGTTTTGATTTGCGGGGGTGAACCTTGATCATTATACTGTATGGTATCCAGCGAAAAAGCATCAATCCAGTGAGTTTGCTCTACCGTGAACGGAAGGCTGCGGGCTGACCACAGGCAGGAAGATCAGACCTTCTTGCGGCATGCCAAAGGTTTGCAACTGTTCGGGGTGATGTGCGGCCAGCCAGGCGGCATGGGCTGCTGAAAGTGCATTCAATTCTCCGCTGGAGAGGACGTTATTTATCGACAGTTCACCACGCAGCAAACGGTAGCGGGTGACCTCCTCAAACAGTTCCATGGGGTCAGTAACCGGCAGCCGCTGGTCAAAGAGCAGCACCTGGCGCTGCAAGCGGCCTTCGAGGGTCTTGACGTCAGCCGGGGCCTGGCCGGAGAGGATCTGGAACAGGGCATCTGTTTGGGTTTCCAAAAGCTGCCGCGGCGCATCTTCCGCCGGGTAGGGCTGGTAATGGTAGCTGCGCAGGTTTTGTGCCAGCGTGAACCCGTTCTGCATCCATACCGGGCAATCCTTGCTGCGGCTGGGGGTGTGGGGAACATGGATGCCGGCGGCGTGTAACTGATATTCAGCTACGCGCATTTCTGTCCATCGGCCGGGTGCCGGGTGGGGGGTAAGCTGACGGCGGATGTCTTCCTGCTGCATCAGGCCCTGGCTGGTTTGCAGGGGGGCATTCAGGGCAATCACGGCCTGTTCCTGGCCGCTGGTAAAGGCCAGTATCTCAAGGATCTGGCATTGGCCCAGGGCCAGCAGGCGTCTGGAACTATCCAGGGCGGCATAGCTGAAAGGCCGCCGGCTGGAGGCAATATCAATCCCGATGCAGGTGGTGTGTTGCACATCCAGTGTCATAAAAAGAGTGTAGCGCAGATTGGCTTGCGGCGCAAATGATCCTGCTGAAAAGAGTATCGCTTTCAAAAAGGAAATATGACCTTGAACAGAATTGGTCTTTTTGATCTGGGGGTTGGAAGAATGCGATCTGGAAAGGAACTGCTTGCTATAAATAACTTCCTTTCCCGCAAAATCAATATTACCACATTGCAAGTATGCGGCGGCGAGGAGAGTTTGAGGAGGACGAAATATCACCGGTGTGGAAGCAAGGATTGAATCTGATGCGCAGCTTTGCTCGGCATTCTGTGGTGACTTCTTTAAGCAAGTTGGATACAGAGCTTTTGAGGAAGCCCTGTCGAAAAGGGCTGACCGCAAAGATGCTGAGATGCCGGTCGAATTTTTGACTCACTGCTGCAGATGGGCTATACTTAATTTGCCCGGGAGGTCCGGGTGATTGTTATGGAAAGAAGTTTACCAAGGAGGTCTTTTCGGTATGACGGCTGAAAGCTCGTTCAAGCTGACCTATGCCACGATGTTCAATCCCCCCGAAGAATTGCACACCAGGTTTGAAGAAGCGCTGGTGAAGATTAAGGCAGACATGGGGCGGGAATACCCGCTTTTGATCGGCGGGAAGGAACGATTGTGTGCCGAGAAATTTGAAGACCATATTCCATTTGATGGGCATCAGGTTCTGGGTATTTTCCAGAAAGGTACTGCCCAGGATGGCCAGGATGCGCTGGCCGCTGCCCGCAAGGCTTTTCCCATCTGGAGCAGAATGCCGTGGCAGGAGCGGGTTGCTTTGGTGCGCAAAGCGGCTGATTTGATCGATGAGCGCATTTTCGAGATGAGTGCCGCCATGGCATTTGAAGTTGGCAAAAACCGCATGGAGTCATTGGGCGATGTGGCTGAATCAGCAGAATTAATGCGCCATGCCTGCCAGATGATGGAGGATCATGACGGTTATGTAACGCCCATGCTGCCCGATCCGCTGCCGGGTTTCGTCTCCCGCAACACGTCTGTGATGAAACCGTACGGTGTCTGGCTGGTGATCAGCCCCTTCAACTTTCCTGCTGCTTTGACTGGCGGGCCGGTTGGTGCCGCTCTGGTGGCTGGCAACACGGTGGTCATTAAACCTTCCAGCGATACGCCGCTGCTGCCCTATCTCTACACCCGCTGCCTGCTGGATGCTGGATTGCCGGAAGGTGTGGTTAATTTTGTAACCGGCTCCGGCAGCACCATCGGTCAGGCGTTGATCGAAAGTCCGCAGGTGGACGGGGTGACTTTCACCGGTTCCTATCCGGTGGGCATGGGTATCTACCGCTCGTTTGCTGAATCCAGGTATGTGCGCCCGCTGGTGATGGAACTGGGCGGCAAGAATTGCGCCATTGTGTCACGCAATGCTGACCTGGAAACAGCCGCCCTGGGTATTGTGCGCTCTGCCTTTGGTTTGCAGGGGCAGAAGTGTTCGGCCTGCTCCCGCGTGCTGGTGGAAGCGCCCATGTATGACGCCCTGGTGAAACGGTTGGTGGAATTAACCGGGAAACTGAGCATTGGCGATCCCACCGAGCGCAGTGTTTATCTTGGCCCGGTGGTTAACAAGAATTCCTACCGCGAATATCAGGAGTTTGTCGAAGAACTGCGCCGGGATGGCACCATCCTGACCGGCGGTCAGGTATGGACGGAGGGCGAATTGGGGCAGGGGTACTTCTGTGCTCCCACCCTGGCAGCGGATCTGCCCTTTAGTCACCGGCTGTGGCAGCAGGAGATGTTCCTGCCCATTACTACCGTTGGCAAGGTGGACAGCCTGGCTGAGGCGATGTCCATCGCCAACAGCGTGGAGTATGGTTTGACCGCCGGTTTCTATGGCACGGAAGAGGAAGCCTGCTGGTTCTTTGAAAATATTGAGGTTGGCGTCAGCTATGTCAACCGCCCACAGGGCGCCAGCACAGGCGCATGGCCGGGGTTCCAGCCTTTTGGCGGCTGGAAAGCCTCTGGTGCCACTGGCAAGAATGCCGGCGGGCCGTATTACCTGGCTCTGTACATGCGAGAGCAGAGCCAGACGGTGATTGCCAAAGCCTGATAGGTTTTTGCAACTTTTCCCGGCCGGCGTTCTTTGCCCATTTTCTGATCGGTAAAGTATGCCGGCTGGCATGTGTGATGAAAGATGGTATTTAAAAATCGGGTTGGCGGGTTTTTTATCCTGGTGGGGTTGGTCTGTCTGGCGATCTTCTTTTTTTCGGAACCGGCGCCGGGTGTTTCAGTTTTGGGCGTCCTGACCATTGGTCTGGCATTGCTGGTTTTGGGCATCATCATGAAAGTGAAGAATCACCCGCCAGAAGAGGAAAGCGCCCGCTTCCAGTCCTTCCGTCAATTCAACCGTAGAAGCAACGAACAGAAAGCAAAGCGGCTGGCTAAACGCAAGGAAAAAGAGAAACAGAGGAGAGGATAGTTTGTCAGTGGAAACGGATCGGCTTGAAGTATTGATCACTGTGCCATTTCCGGAAGAACTGGTTGATGAATTGCGAAAGGTGTCCCCGCGACTCAACGTCACTGCCCGCACTTTCAAGAAACCAGAGGATCTGCCGGCTGAGGTGTGGAAACGCACCCAGGTATTATATGCCGCCCGCCAGTTGCCGGATGCCAAACTGGTGCCCAATTTGAAATGGTTCCAGTCTCATTTTGTGGGCATTGAATCGGAATTGGGTTCCGGGATCTTTGAAAAACCGGAATTATTGATCACTACCATGAGCGGGGCAGCACCGCAGGTAGCGGAATATGCGGTGACGATGATGCTGGCATTGGGTCATCGCCTGCTGGACTTGATGCAAAATCAACGTGAGGGGGGCTGGCCGGAACGGCGCTGGGAACGCTTTGAGCCGCTGGAATTGCGCGGCAGCACCGTTGGACTTCTCGGCTATGGCAGCATTGGCCGGGAAATTGCCCGCCTGTTGCAGCCCTTTGGGGTCACCGTTCTGGCGGCCAAGCGGGATGTGATGCACCCCCAGGATACCGGTTTTCAACTGGAGGGGATAGGCGATCCTGAGGGACGTTTCTTCACCCGCCTGTACCCGATCGAGGCGCGGCGTTCGATGTTGAGCGAGTGCGATTTCGTGGTTTCCACTCTTCCTAACACACCCGAAACGCTTGGTCTGATCGGCTGGCAGGAATTGGCAGCTCTCAAGCCTTCGGCTTTCCTGGTGGATGTTGGCCGGGGCGGGGTGATCGACCCGGGCGCCCTGTACGAGGCCTTGAAGAAAAAGACATTGGCCGGCGCGGCGCTGGATGTATTCAGCGAAGAACCGCTGCCGCAAGATTCACCTTTCTGGTCGCTGCCCAATGTCATCATTAGCCCGCACATCGCCTGGGCCAGTCCACAATACCGCCACCGGGCGATAAAATTGTTCGCCGAAAATTTGCGGCGTTATCTGGCCGGCGAGCCGCTGTATAATCAGTACGATCCTCACAAGGGTTATTGAGACAGTTATTCTATTGAAAGGAAGTAACCTTGAGCGGCAGACACTGCGCTTTTGATGCGGTATTGTTTGACCTGGGCGGCACACTGATCTACTTTGCAGGCGATAAAGAGGAGATCATTGTTCAGGCTGACCATGCTCTGGCGCATTCTTTGCAGTCTCTCGGATATGATCTCGATCTTGAACGCTTCCTGACGGATTTTGAAGCCCGGCTGCAAATCTATTTTACACAGCGTGATGTGGATCATGTGGAGTACACCACGCGCAGACTGTTGAGAGAGCTGTTATACGATCATGGTTATCCTGCGGCGCGCGAGGCGGATTTGCGCACGGCTTTGCAAGCCATGTATGAAGTTTTTGAGGCTTGCTGGCTGGTGGAAGAGGACACCATACCGGTGCTTCAGACATTGAAGGACGGGGGCTGCCGGGTGGGGTTGATCTCCAACGCAGCCGATGATGATGATGTGCTGCGTCAGGTGCAACGGGCCGGTTTGCAGCCCTATTTGAACGCGATCTTCACATCTGCGGCCAGCGGCTGGCGCAAGCCACATCCCCGCATGTTTGAGGAAGCCATGCGCGCCCTGGATTGCAGCAGCGCACAGCGCATCCTGATGGTGGGGGACCGCCTGAAAGCAGACATTGCCGGCGCCAAGAAACTGGGCATGCAGGCCGCCTGGATCACCCGCCGGGTGCCGGATGCGGATCAACGGCTGGCTGCCAGTGAGTGCAGGCCGGATGTGCGGGTCGCTTCGCTGACCGAATTGCTGCACTGGATGAAGGATCAGTCTGCCGGGTAAAGTTGTTCGTTCGCAGATGCCGGCTTTTAAGGTGATTGTATTCGAACATTTGTTCATGGTACAATGACAGCATGATGGATCTGTTTAACCACGCCATGCACCAAAAAATGGAGGAAGAATCTCCTCTGGCTGCCCGCATGCGTCCCAAGACCCTGGATGAGTTCATTGGTCAGGAGCACATCGTTGGCCCGGAGAAGTTGCTGCGCCGCGCCATTACCGCTGACCGGCTTTCCTCATTGATCCTGTGGGGGCCGCCCGGTACCGGCAAGACCACCCTGGCCAAGGTTATCGCCCACCACACCCAATCCCATTTTGAAACACTCTCGGCGGTCATGGCAGGCAAGGCTGAACTGCGTGAGGTCATTGACCGGGCCACCGAGGATCGCCGCCTGTATGGCCGGCGCACGATCCTGTTTGTGGATGAGGTACATCGCTGGAACAAGGCTCAGCAGGATGCCCTGCTGCCTTTTGTGGAAACCGGCTTGATCACCCTGGTGGGAGCCACCACCGAGAATCCTTATTTTGAAGTCAATTCGGCTCTTGTCTCACGCAGCCGCATTTTCCACCTCAGGCCGCTGACTGATGCCGATCTTTCCTTGATCCTGGATACGGCCTTGAACGACCCCCAGCGCGGCTATGGCGGCCGGCCGATACGCCTGGATGAGGATGCCCGGGCGCATTTGATCCGCCTTGCCAATGGGGACGCGCGCAATTTGCTGAATGCCCTGGAACTGGCAGTGGAGAGCACTGAACCGGATGCAGACAAAGTGATTCATATCACCCTGGCGGTGGCGGAAGAGTCGATCCAGGAACGGGCGCTGCTGTATGACAAGGACGGCGATGCTCATTACGACACCATCTCGGCCTTCATCAAGTCGGTGCGCGGTTCCGACCCGGATGCAGCCTTGTACTGGCTGGCCAAGATGCTTGAAGCCGGCGAGTCACCGCGTTTCATCCTGCGGCGCTTGATCATCCTGGCCGGGGAGGACATCGGCCTGGCCGACCCGCATGGTTTGCAGGTGGCGACTTCTGCGGCCTATGCCTTTGAGTACATTGGACTGCCAGAGGGCATTTTTCCCATTGTGGAAGCCACTCTCTACCTGGCCACCGCACCCAAATCCAACTCGGCCCTGGCCTATTTTCAGGCCGTGGAGCAGATAAAGCAGGAAGGAGTAGGGGGGGTACCCAATCATTTGAAGGATTCCAACCGGGATGCAAAGGGGTTGGGACATGGCAAGGGGTATTTGTACCCGCATTCTTTTGAAGGACATCATGTGGCACAGCAATATTTACCGCGCTATCTGCAAGGCACACATTTTTACCAGCCTTCAGAGCAGGGTTATGAGGCCATGATCGTCGAGCGGCTGGCCGCCTGGCGCAAGGCGCAGGAGGAAAGCTTACAGCAAAGCGAACGTGGCGAAAAAGGGATTAAAGGTAAAAGGTGAATGATATGACAGACCGCATTTTAACCATGCATCCTGACCCGCACAAAACTGGTGTCAACATTGAACAAGCAAAATATCAGGTGATCAAAGCTGCCATTTTGAATGTGCTGGAGGCAGCCCCGGAATTACAGTTCAGTGAACTGCTGGGAGCAGTGCGGAATGTGGTGGGTGATGAGTTTAGCGGTTCAATGAGCTGGTATGTGACCACGGTCAAGCTCGATTTGGAAGCCAGAGGCTTGATCGAGCGTGTGCCGGGCAAGAAGCCGCAGCATTTGCGCTTAAAAATGCGTGATGCCGCATAACATCAAGGTTCTTCGACAACAAGCATGCTGCGTATCAGTAGGTGTTCCTGGCGTAGAGTGCCAAAAACACCAGCGAACTCCTGTTCCACGGCAAATTCCAGAAATTCCCGAAGTTTTCTAATTTAAGAGCCAACCCCTATCGTTTATAATGGATGGGTGTATTCTTCTTCTTAGCCTCAAAAGGGTTCATCATGCCAATTTTTTTGTTGATACGACACGGTCAAACGGATTATGTGGATGAAGCGCTGGCAGGGCGCATCGATGCGCCATTGACAGCCTACGGTTACCAGCAGGCACAGCACCTGGCAGTGGTTTTGCGGGAGCAGCCGGTACGGGCAATCTATTGCAGCCCCATGTGCCGCGCAGTGCAAACCGCCCAACCCTTGGCGGAGGCGCTGCACCTGTTTGTGGAGATGGACCCCACCATGACCCAGGTGGATTTTGGGGAATGGCAGGGCCTCAGCTTTGACGAGCTGCAAAACAGGGAAGACTGGCAGGCTTTCAAGAAGGACCCCTCGTCTGTGGGCTGCCCCGGTGGGGAAAGAATGTTGGCGGTGCGACAGCGGGTGATGCTCGGTTTGCAGCGCATCGCCAGTGGTTATGAAGAGGATGATGTTGTGGCGATCTTCAGCCATGGCAGTATCATCCGGCAGGCGATAGCGCTCTTTTTAGACATGCCACTGCATGCAATGAACAGGCTCAAGGTTGAAACTGCTTCGGTGAGCACACTGCATGTGCAGGACGGCACTGCCCGTTTGATTCGGTTGAACCAGGTCTACCCGCCGCAATAGTTCGGTTTTTTGTTGTTTGGTGCTGCTGACCTTTTTCTCGAATGATCCAGGTGTTGAGAGTTTAAAACATTGATGATGAAAGAACATCTCAAGGATATTTACCGTCAGGCGGTTGAGGGTCTTTGGGAGACCCTGCGCATGATCAATTCCGATTCCTCTTTGGATGAGATCCTGGAATTCATCGTTTCCCAGGCGGATGCGTTAATCGACACCCGTTTTGTGACCCTGTCCATGATGCTGAGCGAAGAAGGCCCGATCAAGGTTCATGCCTTTCGCGGCCAGTTTCCTGAAGAAATGCGCCAGGTGCAGTTGGCGGTGGGGGAGGGTACAGTTGGCCGGGCGATCAAAGAACGCCGGATCATTACCATACCGAATGTGGACAATATCGAGTATGCAGCTTCGCAAAAAGCGATAGATAAAGAGCACCCCGTTTTTGTTTCAAATGAAAAGAAGGCTGTATTGAACAAAGCAGCCCAAACATTCAAAGCCGTTCTGGCCATTCCCTTGATGACCTCCAAGGCGGTTTATGGCGCACTGGTTTATTATTACCCACTGCCGCATGAATTTGCAAAGGAAGAAATTCAACTGGCAGCCTCTTTTGCCGAACAGGCCGCTTTGGCGATTGAGAATGCCCGACTGCACCAGGCGCAGATGGAGCGGCAGTGCGAGCTGCAATTGCTGCTGGACCTGGCAGAGGCAGCCAGCAGCTCGCTGGACGTGAATGAGATGTTGACCATAACCCTGGATCATCTGGTGGGTCTGGTGGGGGCTTCAAGAGCTGGTGTGCTTTTGATGGATGATGTGAACGGAGATTTTGGCAGCTACGTGCTTCGTCCTGAAAGGCCGATCTCGAAAGATGATATGGACAGGATGCTGCAAGCTTGCAAGATTGTGGTCGAAAGCGGCTGGCCGCTTTACACTTCACCCGACCCAGCCCGGGGACTGATCGAACCTGGTGTACTGCTGCCGTTGTGCGGACACGGGAATGCTCTGGGGGTTCTGGGGATCATTGGGCCTGAACACTCAATTTTTAGCAAACAGCAGTTAGATCTGTTTCATACCATTGCCGACCAGCTTGCCACAGCTTTGGAGAATGCCCGTCTGTTCCATGAAACCCGGCGGCGGCGACAGGTCGCAGAAGGCTTGCAGGATATCCTGCGGGTACTTAATAAAGCCGAATCGCTGGAAGTCACCCTTACATTCATTATCCGCAAGGCACTGGAACTGACTGAGGCAGATGCCGGGGTGATCTATCATTACAAACCATCGCAGAATCAATTGACGATTGAGGCCGGTGTTAATTTGCCAGAGGATTTTGCATCTTTGGGTTTGATTCCCATTTATGAGGGCGGTGCCTTCAAGGCCATGTTTGATAAAAAGCCTTATGTGATCCAGGGCATCAAGGAGCACTTGGGAAAGGTGATGAAAAGCCCGCAGTTCAGTGGCTGGAGCGAGGGCATACAAAAATGGTTTGCAGCCATCAATAAACACTATGATGCCTACCTGGGCATCCCCTTGCTCATTCAAGGAGAGATCTACGGCAGTCTGGGGTTGTACTTTAAACAATCACGTCATTTCCAGGGGGAGGAGATTGAATTGGCGGTGGCGTTTGGTGGTCAGGCGGCACTTTCGATCGAGAATGCCCAATTGTCAGCGCAGGTGCGTCAGGCGGCAGTTCAGGATGAACGCAACCGGCTGGCCCGCGACCTGCATGATGCAGTGACCCAAACCCTGTTTTCCGCCAGTCTGGTCGCCGATGTTCTACCCAAATTATGGGTCATGGATCCTGAGGCTGCCCAACACAAGCTGGAGGAACTGCGTAAACTGACCCGCGGGGCACTGTCTGAAATGCGCACCATGTTGATGGAATTGCGTCCCTCGGCTTTTGCGGAAGCAGACATTGAGGATCTTTTCCGTCATCTGTTCAATGCTTTTCAGGCCCGCAGCTTGTTGACCGTTCAGTTCGATGTGCAGGGTGATGATGACCCGCCGCTGGCGGTCAAGGAAGTATTCTACCGGGTGGTGCAGGAATCATTGAATAATATTGAGAAACACGCTGGTGCACAACAGGTACAGATTACTTTGGACAGGGCAGAGGGGCATTTCCTGCTTGTGATCCGCGATGACGGCTGCGGTTTTGATCCTGCGGTCGTTTCACAGGATCATCTGGGATTAGGCATCATGCAGGAACGCGTCAAAAACATTGGGGCAGCGCTGCAAATTCAAAGTGCTCCTGCTAACGGGACGCAGATTTCTGTAAGCTGGACAGCAAATATAGAGGAGGCAGGATGAGTGACTGCATACGGGTAATGCTGGTGGATGACCATGCTGTGGTGCGCAGCGGACTTTCAACTTTTTTGATGACATGCACAGATATGGAATTGGTGGGTGAGGCGGCCAATGGCAGACAGGCCATTGATCTATGTCAGCAGGTCAGGCCGAATGTGGTCTTGATGGATCTGGTGATGCCCGGCATGGATGGGGCAACTGCCACCAGGCTTATTCGTGAGCAATGCCCGGAGATCCAGGTGATTGCCCTGACCAGCTTTAAGGAGCAGGAACTGGTGCAGGGAGCTTTGCAGGCCGGGGCGATTGGTTACTTGCTGAAGGATATTTCGGCGGAGGAACTGGCCAATGCCATCCGGGCGGCTTATGCCGGCAAACCGGCTCTGGCGCCCGAAGCTGCCCAGGTGCTCATCGAGGCATCCCGCACGCCGGCGGTGGATCAACCTGGCAGCACCTTGACAGCCCGTGAGCGGGAGGTACTGGCGTTGATGACCGAGGGCTTGAACAACAAGGAAATTGCCGAGCGGATGGTGGTCAGCGCTTCCACTGCAAAGTCTCATGTGAGCAGCATTCTTTCCAAGCTGAACGTCTCCAGCCGCACCGAGGCAGTGGCGCTGGCCCTGCAAAAACACCTGGTCAAGTAGCCAGGCACATTTCCATAATTTGGCGTAGATCAAATTTCCCCGAACAGCCGATGCTGATGGGGAAATTTGTATGTATGATCTTGACAAACAATAAATGCAAGATCATCTTTTTCGTTTTATCAGGAGATGGACAATGAAAATCATATTGATCCTGTTGAGTGTGGTGGCTGCCTTGGGTGTTTTGTTCTGGCTGGGGCTGCAAGTCCAGCCAGCTTCGCTGGAAGCATTTCCACAGCAGACGCCGCCAATGGAGCGCGTGCCGCTGCCGGAAGGCTTGCCTGTGCCAGTGGAGCGGTTATACCGCCAGGTGTATGGCGATACTCTGCCGGTGATTGAGACGGCGGTCATCAGCGGGCGGGCGAAACTGCGTATAGCCGGAATCAACCTTCCCAGCCGCTTCCGCTTCACCCATATTGCCGGGCAGGGCTACCGCCACTATATTGAATCCTGTTGGTTTGGGATTCCCCTTTTCAAAGTGAATGAAACCTACCTGGAGGGCAAGGGGCATTTGGAATTACCGATGGGGGTGTTTGAAGGGCAGAAGATCGATCAGGGAGCCAACCTTGGGCTGTGGTCCGAGAATGTGTGGATGCCAGCGGTATATTTGACCGACCCGCGCGTGCAATGGGAAGCAGTGGATGATGTTACTGCGATTCTGGTGGTGCCTTTTGGCGAGGAAGAGGAGCGCTTTGTGGTACGTTTCGACCCCCAAACCGGCTTGTTGGAATGGATGGAATCGATGCGTTATCAGGGTGAGGACAGCCAGAAAAAGATGCTCTGGATGAATCACGTTCTGGAGTGGAGAGAAGTTGATGGTTATCTTCTTCCGGCGCTGGCGGCATTGACCTGGATGGATGCGGGTACCCCCTGGGCAGTATGGGAGGTTGAGGATGTTGTATATAACGCCGATGTCACGGAGTATATCCGGGCGCGTGGTGAGTAAGTCTTAATAATGAACGTATTTTGGAACAGGAGATAGAAGATGTACATTAAATTGTTTGGTTATCTGATGGCAGCCGGGGTACTGTTCACAAGCCTGGCCATGTTTTGGATGGGCGCCCGCTGGCAGGCAGTTGAGCAGGCCGGCTATGGCGGTCAGCGCCGCCCGTGGTGGTTCTATGTGATCAGTGTGTTATTGATCGGGTTGTATGGGCTGGCGGTGGTGGATTTTATGGGCGTGGACAAGAATTGGGCAACCTGGATCCTGGTAGTAGTTTTTCCTGTGGGATGGGTACTGAAGGGTGCGTTGATCGTTTTCAACGCGAAAGGCAGGCAGGCAGTGACTGCGGTGGAAGGTGACCAGAACTGGCGCAAGATTGCCCTGGCGCGTTTGCCCATTACGCTCATTCTGGGAGTGCTGGCCTTCTTCGCCTGAAAAATGAAACAGCGTATTCATGTTTGTTGGTGTTTCAACAGGTATTGCCACGGCTCAAACACGCATCCGTTTGACAAGTTTGGGGAACTTTTCCCAGGCCATCATCGTTGATTTGTGGTAAGAAACAACCTTGCAAATATGAAAAGGAAATAGAAAATGAACACAGAAAAGCAATCCAGATTCACCTTTCCTCTGTTGGCCGTCCTCCTGGTGAGTTCGTTCCTGATCTCGGCCTGTTCCCTGGCCGCACTTTTTACCAGTGCGCCAAATACAACCCGTGAGCCAGAGCCCACTGCACTGCCTGGAACGGATGCTTCACTCCATTTTTCGCTGGATACCGGCAGACTGGCCACCGGCTTTCAGACCGAGACAATTGCTGCCGTATCCGTCAGCGACAATGCCCCTTATTGGGAGAAACTGCCAGAGTATACACTGGTGACTCTGCAGGGCTATCCCATCAGCAGCCACTTGATGAGACCGCAGATCTTCATTTACCCTGCAGAGGAGCTGAGACATTTCAATGAAGCAACAAGCAGTCAAGCCTTTTCGCTGCAATTTCTACTCGAGAATCCGCAAGAGATAGAAAGAATGCCTTTCATGCCGCTGCTCAATGCTTCCCAAGTGATGCATGCGCATGTCCAGTTTCTGGACTTTAAGGACGGTCAGGGCTTGCGTTATTTGACCGAGTTTGCCCAGGGGATCGTGCCGATCAACAACAACGAGTTGATCTATACTTACCAGGGCTTGACCCGTGACGGGAAATATTATGTGGCCGCAGTGCTGCCGGTCAACCATTCCGGCCTTCCAGCGGATGGAAATGTCACCGGCAATGAGCCGCCAGAATTTTACAGCGATTTTCCTGTTTATCTGGCAAACGTGGTCATGTTTCTTAATCCACAACCTGCCAACTCATTTACTCCAGATTTGACCCAATTGGATGCGATGATGAGTTCACTGGAAGTAAAGTAGGGTTAAGCGGAATAAAGGAGCCGGAAGAGTAATTCTTTTGGCTCCTTATAAATTGTTTTGAATCTGTCGGACAATTGGTTTGGAAAGTACCGTGATATCATTTACTTATGAATGAGACAAGGTGAAGGGAGAGCGTTTGTACTTGTTCCAAATCTTTGCTTTTTGCCCTGACTGGTAAAACAGATCACGCTTCAGACTCTGGATAATCAAGGAGGACAATTGACATGCGACTTGAGACCCAAGAGCGAAAACATCAGCCTGTCTGGCTGTTCTTTGCCCTGACCTTTCTTTTGTCCTGGGTATGCTGGATCGCACTGGCCATCTCTGGCCGGGACCCAATGCTTTCGGCCTGGATCATTGCCTATCTGCTGGGTGGGCTTGGCCCCTCCATTGTGGGTGTGGGCATGATGATCCACACCACGCCGAAACGGGATGATCGCCGCGATTTTTGGAAAAGGCTGGTGAATTTTCGGGCCATTTCTGCCGGGTGGTATCTGGTCATTGTGCTGATCTTTCCGCTGGTGTTTGCCGTCACGTATCTCGTGGATGGCTGGCTTGGCGGGGCGGATGCCACATTCCCTACCCTTGAAATGATCGCAGCCAATCCCTTGCTGCTGGTGGGGCTGCTGTTTTCCAGCTTTATCGTTGGAGCGATATCTGAAGAATTGGGCTGGCGCGGTTTTGCTTTGGATAAGCTGCAAGCGCGCTGGAACCTATTTGTCTCCAGCCTGATCCTCAGCTTCTTCTGGTGGGCCTGGCATTTGCCCCTGTTCTTTGTGAAGGGCACAACCCAGCACGCAATTGGTATTGGTACGACAGGTTTCCTGGTTTTTACCCTCTGTATCATTCCGTTGACGTTCATTATGACCTGGGCATATAACCATAACCAGCGCAGTATTTTGAGTGCGGTGCTTTTGCACATGGCATACACTTTTTTCCTTTCGCTGTTCTTTCCACTACCGCACACACAGGTTATTTTTCTTTTTCTGGCTGCGGCTTTGGTGGTTCTGGTGACAGAGTTTAGGGGTACAAAATCCGTTGAGGTTTGACTGGCCACTTGACCAGGTATGCAATCCATACAACGACCAATTAAAAATCCCCTGTACCGGCGATGTGCCGCAGGAGAATTTTCTTTATGATTGAGGTGCTATAAACCGGTTTTAAAATGCTTTTGGATGATGAGCAGGCGAAACTGAAAAAAAGCGGAAGCATATTTGCCAGCAGCATTGAAAAGGAGAATTGCAATGTCGACTATAACTTCATCTTTGGAAGAGCAGAAAGCTGGTGTGAACTGGAAGCAGGTAGGTTTGTTTGTGGGCCTCACCATCGCCCTCAGCTGGCTGCTGAATCTGGTAATGTGGCTGAAATTTGGTTATGAATCCACCCATGCCATGTTGTTTTTGCAACTGCAGATGCTTGTTCCGGCGTTTGTGGCCATTTGCCTGCAGCGCTATGTCTTTAAGGACAGCCCGCTCTACCGCCAGAATTTGCAAGGGCGTTCCCGCTGGTTCTTTGGAATGTATCAGGCATTCACGCTTTTGTTTTTGGCTTTGGTGATTTTGGTCAGCTTCATGCCGGACATGTATCCTGTGCCATTGGCCAGCGTGGTAATGCTGATCCTGGTGGTATTTATGATTGCCTTGATCGTGATCCGCGCCCTGGCTGGCAAGGAAGCTTTCCAAAAGGCAGGGCTGTCGGGCGGCAAGGCCTGGCACTGGTTGTTGGTGTGGTTGATCGTGGTCGCTTATTTTCTGTTACAGTTTGGATTGAATGCGATTTTTGGTTTGGGTTACCAGCCGGATCTGAGCGAGATGGCGGCAAGCGCCGGTATGACCATTCCTGTTTTGTTTGTGGCCAGCATGATCCAGACCGTTGTGGTCGGCCCCTTGCTGGGGCTGCTGATCGCTTTTGGCGAAGAGTATGGCTGGCGGGGCTATTTGCAAGGCGAGCTGGTCAAGCTGGGTCGCGTCAGGGGCGTGCTGCTGGTGGGCGTTGTGTGGGGGGTATGGCATGCGCCGATAATCGCCATGGGGCATAACTATCCCGGTTATCCCGTGCTGGGGCCGATTGCCTTTTTGGTCTTCAATTTGATCCTGTCGGTCTTCTTCGGCTATGTTGTGCTCAAAACAGGCAGTGTTTGGCTGGCGGCTGTGATGCATGGTGTGTTCAACCAGGGGTATTCCTTCCTGATCATGATGGTGAATACGCCCAACGATCCCTTGTTCTCCTTTGGGGCTGGTGTGTACGGGATTGGTTTTGCCCTGGTGCTTGCCTTGTTCCTCCTGCGCGACAGGCTGTGGCAGCAGACGGATTGATTGGCATGGTTTTCCGAAAGCCAGGTTCAGCATGAACCTGGCAATATGAATCGGAAATGCCCTGCGCTTGAAAAGGTAATTGGAGTTTGATCTGTGATACGGAATATTGTTTGGAACATCGACGGCACCCTCTTTGATACATATCCTGCCATTACCTGTGCCTTGAGCAGATCGCTCAACCGCCTGGGGATGCCGGTGGCATTGAATACCATCGATGGTCTGGTGCGTCAATCGTTTGACCTTTGTGTGGTCACTCTCTCCAGACGGTACAAGGTTGATGCTGATGCGCTGCAACAGTTTTTTGACGAGGAATACCAGGCACTGTCGCCGTATAACCAGCTGCCTGTGGCCGGAGCAGGGGAGGTGTGTCGTTTTATCCAGGATCAGGGCGGCAGGAATCTGGTTCTGTACGATCACAATGAGGCGTGTGTGCGCCGCTTGTTGACGGTTCACGGGTTTGCGCCATTCTTTGTGGATGGAATCTGCCCTGGCGGCGGCAGTTTGCCCGGCGCGGCCGCACTTCATTTGGAGATTGCAGTGAACCGATTGGGCCTGGAACGAAAAGAGACTCTGGTGGTGTGTGATGGTGACTTCAATCTTCGTGTTGGCCGGACGGCAGGGCTGCAAACTTGCTGCATCGGTCAGGCCAGTATTGCTGAACCATCTGATCTGTACTTTAAAGATTACAGCCAGTTACTTGCGTTTTTGGAAGAGCAGGATGGATCATGCAGCCGGCAGGCGGCGGGCATCTCACCCAGTTGACCAGGTAAAAAGTCCGTCAGTCGTCCATCTGGACTTTATCAGCTTGAAGGATGCAGTCAACAGAGAAACCAGGTAAGATGTCATTGTAAGAGCGGTCAAGGTTTTTTGTTTCCTGTTCATTTTCTCGAAAAGGCGTAGCGATGAATACCAAATTGATGATGAATACCTTCTGGAAATTAATTTTGTGCAGCATCATTTTCCTGATTGGATTGTTGGCGAGCGACAGGCTGCTGGAAAAGACAGGCTTCGTCCCCTCCGTTTTGCCTGCCGGAATTGCTGCCATAAGCATCACGTTATGGTACCTGGCGGCCAGCATGCTGATGGCTTTGGCCCTGTCATTTGTCGCCAGTCGTTTGCGGGTTAACTGGCTGGCACGCTGGGTGATCCTGACGGAAGTCGTGTGGGTCTTTGCAGGTGCGGTTATGGTGGTCGTGTCCATTTTCTTCATGCCCACCGGGTTGGTTCCAGCTTTGGTGCGTTCTTTTCTCTCATTGCTCAATTTCCTTCTGCCTGTCCTTTTGTTCTCTGGCGCGGTGGTCATCATGTTTCCACCTGCCCGGCCAGCAGCAAAGATTGGAATTCCCCGTTATCGTCGCGGTAGTGCTGTGGCATGTGATTTTGGATGATTTGATTGAACATCAAATGGGACAAAGCCTGAAAACCGGAATACCAGATTGTTTACCAGAAAATCTACAGTAACGATCTGAAGAACAAAAACGATCAACCTGGCAATTATGAAATTTGTCGCCGCCGCAGTCTTATATGACTGGCGGCGACGTTTTTATTGGTCTTGCGAAGGCGCTTATAAGGATTGTGAATGCGGACGAAGTTCCCGTCAGGGGGAGGCTCGAACAACACCCAACGGGGCTGCCAGGCAAACAAAAAACGCATACTTCGATCCCACAAGGGGACAGGTGCAAGCTCAGTGTACGTTAGAGTGAACGCGGGGAGGATTGAATACTACCCCTCGATGGGGCTGCCAGGCAAATAAAAATCGTACGCAGAGCATGTCGAAGCGTACGATTTTACAGTGAACGCGGGGAGGCTCGAACTCCCAACCAATGGCTTAAAAGGCCACTGCTCTACCATTGAGCTACGCGTCCTAAACTGCGGGGCTTATTTTATCACGCAGTGCAAGGTGCGTCAACGTTTGATCAAAAGATTGTGTATGGATAAAAAGAACCCCCCGCAGGGTTTATGCGGGGGGGTAGGATCAAGTTTCTTCTAGCGGTTCCAGCGGCCGCCGCGATTGGCTGCGCTGCCATCCCGCAGGTTCAGGTTGAGCAGTTGCGGCTCGCCGTCACCCAGACAGGCACCATCCTGATAGAGATACTGGAATTTTTGCTGCATCTGCTGCCGGGGAGCCTCGCCCGTTCCCATGCGTCCGGAGCCGCTCATGGGCATCAGGGACTGGAAGTCTTCCGGGGCAACCCCCTGGGAAATAGCGATATCGTATGCGGTCTCGCCGGCTGTCAGGCGTGCGGTCACGTCTTCTGCGCTCAGTCCGGTCAGGTCAACCAGAAAAGCCAGCATGGTGTCGTGGTTAAGATACAACGGCTCAACCGCGCCATCGGGTGCTTCCGGGGGCAGCTCTGCCTGGGCAAATGCACTGCCAGTGAAGGCAAACATGCTTACCAGGACTGCCGCCAATGTCAAACCAATAAGTTTCATTTTCATTTTTTTACTCCTTTTGAATAGTTTGTTTATTGAAACTATAGCTATCATAGCTGGCGGGTGTGAAGAATCTGTGAATACTGCATGCAGGTTTGATGTGGATGCAGATGTTTTCCAGACGTAAAACCCGGCGTGGAGGGTAGATTTTCCGAATCGGAATTTATTTGACGGTAATCGGCCTTTTTCATCCCCGAATTTGCAGATTGATTGTTGACAGGCGGTTTTAATGCACTACAATTAGATATGCTGATATCGGAATTTTATTATTCCGAATCGGAATAAATATGCCCAAAAACAAACCCTTCCTCCCTTTTGATGATCTTGATTACCGCATCGTCTGCGAGCTGCGCCAGAATGCCCGTGCTTCGGCGTCCGATATTGCGCGCAATGTGGATGCCAACGAGCGCACGGTGCGCAAACGCATCGACCGTCTGGTGGAGCTTGGGGCGGTGCGCCTGACTGCGGTGGTGGAGCCCAAAGTGTTTGGGTATGGTATTTCGGTGGATATCTTTCTGGAAATCGCCCCTGATCATGAGGAAGAGATCCTCAATTCCCTGTTGGCGATGCCGCAAGTTACCTACCTGGCATATGGCGAAGGCACAAGTGATATTTCCATCGAAACCCGGTTCAAGACAAATGAAGAAATGCACGATTTCTTGCGCCATGTGCTGCCCCGTATTCCTGGCGTAAGGGTGACGGGCTATGCCCTTGTGCCTGGCATTTTACGTAATATTGACGAGTGGATGCCGCCACCGGAAGACTTTGGCATGTTCAGGGATTTGGATTGAATCCCTGTTTGTTTATTAACTGCCTTATCGTTTGAGGGATTTGCATACGGAACATTTACACAACCTTGAAAAGAAAGGTGTGGTTTGTTCAACGCGGCAAATTTGCACAGGGTGAGGCTGACTAAAATTTTTTGTGGAGGTTGCAGGTATGACGTTGAAACATTTTGTTGAAACCCAGGATTTCACCAAGGAAGAACTGCTGGACATGATCGAAACCACGCGGATGATCAAGGCGGCTGACAAGCAGGGTTGTACGCCCAGGCTGCTGCAGGACGCTTCGCTGGCGATGATCTTCGAGGAGCCTTCCACGCGCACCCGGGTTTCTTTCGAGGTTGCCATGTCCGAGTTGGGCGGACACGCCCTGTATCTGAAACCGGGCGAGATTCACCTGGGGGTGCGCGAATCACTGGCCGATACCGCCCAGGTGCTGTCACGCATGGTGGATGTGGTCATGATCCGTGCCCTGAAGCACGAGACGGTTACCGGCTTTGCCGAGAACGCCACCGTGCCGGTGATCAACGGTTTGACGGACTTCAACCATCCTACCCAGGTGGTGTGCGATGTGTTCACCATGATGGAGCACATGCCGGAAGGCAAGAAGCTGGAAGACCTGCATGTAACCTTTGTGGGCGACGCCACCAACGTGCTCAGCTCGCTGATGTTCATCTGCACGCGCATGGGCATGCATTTCACCCATGCTGCGCCGAAGAAATACCAGGCCAAGCCGGAATGGATCCAGATGGCTGAAGAGAATTGCAAGGTGTCCGGTGGATCATTCCGCGTCACCGAAGACCCGGTGGACGCGGTGAAGGATGCTGATTTCATCTACACCGACCTGTGGTGGTGGGTGGGTCAGGAAGCCGAGATACCTGAGCGGGAGAAAGCCTTTATGCCGACCTATCAGGTCAATATGGATCTGTTGAAGAAAGCCCCGGCCACCTGCAAAGTGATGCACTGCCTGCCTGCCTCGCGCGGCGTGGAAGCCACCGATGAGGTGCTGGATTCGCCGCAATCGATCATTTATGACCAGTCAGAAAACCGCCTGCATACCGAAAAAGGTTTGCTGGTGTGGTTCGTTTACCCCCGCCTGAAGCGGCCTTCGCAGGAATTGAAGGCTTTTCACAAGGGGCAGATCGAGGCTTTTCTGGAGAGAAAACTCGGTTAGTGTCGCACTGTTTTGCTCAAATTCTTTTATTTTCAGAAGGAGTGTTCCATGTCTGAATCTGTTGCAGCAGTAGAGACCAAAGGAAAAGGATTCAAAAAGGTGATGCGGGGATTGGATATGACCCTGTTCACCGTATGCGCCATTCTGGTGATCGACACCCTGGCACCTTCGGCAGCCATTGGCGCTTCCAGCATTTCCTGGTGGCTGATCACCCTGGTGCTGTTCTTCATTCCTTATGGTCTGATCACAGCCGAACTGGGTACCACTTATCCCGAGCAGGGCGGCCTGTACATTTGGGTCAAGAAGGCTTTCGGTGAAAAGTGGGCAGCCCGTACCACCTGGCTGTACTGGATCAATGTGGCTTTGTGGATGCCGGCGGTGTATGTGTTGTTCGCCGGAATGTTTGCCCAACTGTTTGCACCCGAGCTTGGCTTGTGGGGTCAGATCCTGATCGGCGTAGCCATGACCTGGGTTACGGTGTGGATCGGGGTCAAGACGCTGGAGACCTCCAAGTGGGTGCCCAATATCGGGGCCATTTTCAAGGCCTTGATCATGGTGGTGATCGGCGTGGCGGCCTTCATCTATGCCAGCAAGAACGGTGTGGCCAATGATCTTTCATTTGCCAGCATCCTGCCCAGTTGGGACGCGGGCTTGTTCTTCCTGCCGGTGATCGTGTACAACTTCATGGGCTTCGAGCTGATGTCCGGCGCCGGGGACGAGATCAAGAATCCCGGGAAAGACATCCCGCGCGCGATCATCATCTCTGGCGTTTTGATCACCGTCTTTTATCTGCTGGGCACCATCGGCATGTTGATGGCTCTGCCAATTGAAGACCTGGGCCTGGTGGAAGGCATCATTGACACCCTGTGGATCCTGATCGGTGACAGCGGCTTTGGCGGCTTCGTGGTCACAGTGCTGGGCATCGGCGCGTTGTACAGCTTCCTGGCGAACATGGTCACCTGGACGACGGGCGCCAACAAGACTGCCGCCGAGGCAGCCGATGAAGGCGAACTGCCGGCTTTCTTTGGCAGGCTGCACCCGGTCAATAAATCGCCAGTGGGCGCATTTGTGCTGACCGGCATCATCTCCACGGTAGTGATC
>JAGVAB010000046.1 GCA_020060485.1 Anaerolineales bacterium | reverse complement strand
GTAAACATTCATTTATCGTAGAAAAGAATTTTGATGCAATTTCCCTGATTCCATTCGCCAATTGACAAAATGCTGTTAATGGTACAATTAGCCGTTGTATTTTGTCCGCTATGGAGGCAACATGGTAAATGCTGACTTGTTGGAAATCCTGCGCTGCCCGGTTTGTGTGCGTGAAAAAGAAGGCAGCCTGGAATTGGTAAAAGAAACCTGGCTGGTATGCCAGGATTGCGGCCGTAAATATCCTATCGTTGAGGATATTCCGGTCATGTTGATCGATGAAGGCGACAAGTGGCAAACGACGGCTGTCGAAGCCCTGCCCGTGCCCCCGCCGGAGATGAAATAACCCTGTATTGGACCGGCCAGTATTGTGCAGCGCCCTTCTCCCCTGACAAAAAGTGAGGGGAATACGGTCTGGCACTTGTTCAAAAGCCGGATGGAAGCTATGAAAACAAAGAATCCTTCTGTACGAAAAATGGACCGCCCAAACCTGATCCTGTGGATCGTGTTTGCCGTGGTCGGACTTGCCCTGGCGGTAACGGCCTTCCTGGTGGCGCGCAATATCTTTGCCACCTGGACCCTGACCGACCTGCCGGGCGCACCTCAGGCCATCAAACCGGTGACCACCGACGCGGCCGGAAACATCATCATCCCCTCCCTGTCTGATGCGCCCGCCGCCCAAAAAATGCCGGCCTGGGACGGCAAGACTCCCATCTCGATCCTCTTCCTGGGTCTGGATTACCGCGACTGGGAAGAAGGTGAAATCCCGCGCAGCGACACGATGATGCTGGTGACCATTGACCCGTTGAAACAGTCAGCCGGTTTCCTCTCCATTCCGCGTGATATGTGGGTGCAGATTCCCGGCTTTGGGCATGCCAAGATCAACACCGCCTATTTCCTGGGCGAAGCCAACAAAATGCCCGGCGGCGGCCCGGGGCTGGCCATGGACACCGTGGAGCATTTCCTCGGCGTGCCAGTTGACCACTACGCCCTGGTGGACTTCATGACCTTTGTGCGCATGATCGACGAACTGGGCGGCCTGGACCTCTACGTGCGCCAGGAAGTAACCATCAGCCGTATCGGCCAGACCGACTCGCAGGAAGTGCTGCGGGTGGGTGTGCAATGGCTGGACGGTATGCAAGTGCTGGGCTATGCCCGCTCGCGCTACACCGAGGGCGGAGACTTTGACCGCGCCCGCCGCCAGCAGGAAGTCATCATGGCCATCCGCGACCAGATCGTCACCTGGAACATGCTGCCCGAGTTGATCGCCAAGTCGCCCGCCCTGTATCAGGAGCTGAGCAGCGGCATTCACACCAACCTCAACCTGGAAGACATGATCAAACTGGGCTCGCTGGGTGTGCAGATCCCGCGCGAGAACATCACCCAGAAAGTGATCGGCCCCAACATGGTTTACAGCGGCGAATCGCCAGATGGCCTGTCGATCATGATCCCCATCCCGGACAAGATCCGCGATCTGCGCGACGAGATCTTCCTCAGCGACCCGGTCAGCCTGAAAGTGATCTCCAACGACCCGGCAGTGCTGCGCCAGGCAGAAGGCACGCGCATTGCCATCCACAACGGCACCCAGGAACCGGCCCTGGCCACCCGCACCGCCGATTACCTGCGCTCGCAGGGACTGAACGTGGTGGAAGAGACCAATGCCCAAAACGTTCACAATGCCACCCAGATCACCATCTACAATGGCAAACCCTACACCATCAAATATCTGGCCGAACTGATGCGCGTGTCCAACAGCCAGGTGACCTTCAACTTCAATCCCGATAATTATGCCGATGTGCTGGTCGTGCTGGGCACAGACTGGGCTGCTTCGAACCCCCTGCCCTGACCCCCCGGACAACAGATGAAAACCAAACTCCCGCCGTTACAATGAACCGGCGGGAGTTTTCATTCAAATTGCGACTATATTACCAGATGCGTTCCAGATCCGGGTTCTCGCAAGCCCTTCTGCCAATTTTCGCCAGATCAATCCATTGACCATCAACCTTGATGCGCACCACATCGGCGGTATAGTCCGCGCGGGTTGGGCCATAGTTGTCGAACAGGGAAGACCCGACTGCATAGATATCCACCGGCACACCCAGCCGCTCAAAGCGGTTGATACGCTCCGGGTTGAACCCGCCGGAGACGACGATCTTGACCGCCTGACAGAACTTGCGGGCTTCCTCCTGCCATTTTTGCGGCAGGCTCCAGTCTGCCCAGGCCGCGTCCAGGGCCTGGCGCACCAGAAAGACCAGGCGCGGGTTCACCCCAAGGTCGAGAGCGGGGTCGCCCAAAGGCGGCACCGAAACATCGCGCAGAGAGGCGCTGGTATCCAGGCGCACGCCGTACAGGCGATAGCGCTCCGCTTCTTCCAGATTGCCGGCAGTCAGCAATTCGCGGTAGCGGTCAAACATGGATTTGCACACCAACAGCGATTCATTCACACAGTCATTGGTGAAATCCACCAGGGCAATGCGCGGGATATGGGCAGGCAGCACTTTGGCAAAGGCTAGCATGGCCTCGGCCGTGTCGCCCAGAAAGGAAGCAATGGCCGCATGGGCCACCGTGCCGCCGCCAGCGCCGCCCCACCAGTCGCCCTGGGCATCAGTGGAAATGAACGGCCCCAACTTGTTGGCAAAGTCCATGTTGAAGCGCTGCACCGCCAGGTGATAGGCATAGCCATCTGCGGCCTGCACCTCATGCACGTCAAAACGGGCCGGGAAGAACAGCAAAGGCTTGCCGCGGGCCGCGATCAGCGTCTCGTATACGTTAGTGGCCACCCGGCTGGAGCGGGCCAGGATGCCCAGGGTGGTGGTTTCCAGCAGGGCAAAGTCGCGGTAACGGCCGCGCACCCGAATCACCGGCTGGATGTGCAGCGGGTCGCCATTGCTGTGCACCTTGCAGCCGTCCTGCACAGCCCAGACTTGCAGCTTATCGGCGGTGTCAATGAAAGTGTCACCCTCAAAATAACCAGTGCAGTGGCGCAGCATGGTCAGGGCTTTGTCAATTCCAACCACGATGGTCGTACCCACCCGGCGGGTGAACCACTGCATCTCCACTTCGATATCACCACAGGCAATATTCTCCGCCGACAAGCCTGCCGGCAGGGTGGAATGCTTGCCCTGATAGGTGTAGCCCTGCCCGGCCAGCACAGTCAACATCTGGGCAATGTTGACAAAGTATTTATCGGAATACCAGCCACGGCGCATGCGCTCCACATCCAGCTTGAAAGTTTCGTTGGTCAACCGTTTATTATCAAAGACGCTCATCACTGTACCTCTACACGACAGTTAGTGTATATTTTACACTATTATAGCTTTTTTTCTGCACTTGTCAAGTCCGTTAAAACCAGAAGCCCGCCAGCTTCTTGACCAGCGGGCCAGAAGGAGCGCCGAACGAAACTCATTCTTCCATCAAGGCCAGCATCACAGTGGCGGTGGTTCCTTCTCCCGGAGCCGATTCGATCCAAATGCGCCCCTGGTGATTGTCGATGATCGACTTGACGATTGAAAGCCCCAGGCCGGTGCCTACCACGTTGCCCACGTTGCCGGCGCGGTAGAACTTGTCGAAAATATAGGGCAGGTCGAGCGGCGAAATGCCAATGCCATTGTCCTGTATCTGCAAGATGACTTGATTTTGCTCAACCTGCACGCCGACTTTGATCTTTCCGCCGGGGGGGGTATATTTGAAAGCATTGTCCAGCAGATTCTCAATGACCTGGCGCAGTTGGGCCGGGTTGGCAAACACTGGCGGCATGCCATTGGGCAAAACAAGCTCAAGATCAAATCGCTTGTCGATGATCTGGTTCTGAAACCCTTCAACGATGAAACGTACCAGTTGATCCAGGAAGATCTTCTCGCGGTGGGCGTCGAATCCGGATTCGATCTTTCCCAGGTTGAGCAGGTCATCCACCAGGTTGGTTATACTCTGCACGCTGGACTGCACCCGGTGCACAAATTCCTGCTGGGTTTCATTCAACGGCCCCACCCGATCGATCAGGTCAACATACCCCAGGATGGCAGTCAAAGGCGAGCGCAGGTCATGCGAAACCGTGTTAACAAAATCGCTCTTGATCTCATCCAGTTTCTTTAGATAGGTGATGTCATTCATGGTGATGGCCAGCCCGACTTCCGGAATGGCGGTGGTTTGCACACTGAAATAGCGGCCGTCCTTGATCGACAGTTCAACCCGCTTGAAAAGATCCCTTTCGGCGTTTTCCACCATCTCCACCATTTCCGGATTGTTGAACACATTCTGGAAAAGCTGACCGGTCAAATGGCCGGACAGGTTAAATGCCGACTGGGCCACCTGGTTGACCAGCAACAGGCGCCTGTCCTGGTCCAGGACAATGACCCCGTCCTGGATGCGGGTCAACAGGGCTTCCATTTTGTTGCGCTCCAGAATGGTGTTGGTGTATAAACGGGCATTCTCAATGGCAGTGGCGGCATATTCCGAGATGGCCATCAGCAGCTTGACGTCCCGTTCGCTGAAAGCCCGGCCTTTGGAACGATTATCCACCCCCAGCACGCCAATCACCAGGCCGCCAATCTGGATGGGTACATAGATCAGGCTTTGCACCAGGTAGGAGGTTTTGATCTTTTGCGGCGTGCTCTCATCCAGCACCACCGGGCTCCCGGTCTGAATGACGGTGCCGGCCAGTGAATCTTCGGCAGGCAGGCGGAAGGTGCGTACAAACTCCTCCTGAAAATTGCGCGAGGCCCGAATATACAACTCGTTGGTATTCTCGTCCAGCAGCAAAAGGCTGCCTTCCTCGGCCTCGGTCAGGTCCACGGCGATGTCGACTACTGAGGTGAGCACGTTGTTCAGGTTTAACGAGCGGTTGATCGACTTTCCCAGATGGGTCAGGGTTTGCAGTTCATCCACCTTGCGCTTCAGGCTGGCAGTATTCCTTTTGCTCTCCAGCAGGATCCACTCACGCGTTTGGCGGGCTTTGCTGATGCTGCCCATCACTGCCGTTTTGATGGTATCCGCCTTGAGAGGTGGCACCAGGAAGTTGTTAATGCCGATATGCAGGCAGGTTTTCAGCAGTTCATTTGAATCCTGTCTGGCGAGCAGGATGACCGGAACCAAAGGCATCTTCTGCAGGAAATTGTATGCAAAATCCAGCCCGCTGCCATCGCGCAAATTCTCTGCCACGATCACCAAAATAGGGCTTTCGGTCAACAGGTGTTTTTGGGCGGCTTTTTGGTCAACGCAAACCACAACATCGTAGTTCATCGACCTGAGAACAGGCTCCAGCAGTTGGGATATCTCTGCTTCTGAAAGGATAACAAGAATGTGATCTCTATTTATAACGGCCATATTTTTTTCGTCAACAGGCATAAGAAAGATTTCTTTTCCTGTCCCTTCCCTTTATCTGTTATTGGACAAGCGGTAAAGCAAACGTAAACGTCGTACCCTGTCCCGGGTGACTCTCGACCCAGATCGAACCCTGGTTGGCGGCAACCAATTGCTTGACCAATGGCAAACGAATGCCCAAGCCGGCAAATTTCTGGGGGGAGAGGCTTGAAGAGGGTCTGTTGTCTTGCCGGGCTTCAAAGAGCTGTGGCATCTGCTGATTTTCGATGCCAATCCCGGTATCGCTGACCAATACCCGCACCTGTCCATCCGCGGAGCGCGCCATGCTCACAGTAACCTTTCCCCCCGGATTGCAATATTTGATGGCGTTGCTGAGCAAACCATCCAAAACCTGGCCGATCTGTGTACTATCCACATTGACCATTAAGGGAGCGGCCTCCGGCTCAGCCACCAGGCTGACCCGGTTTTGCTGTGCAAAATGCTGAAAACGGTTCACCGATTGCAGCACCAATTCATTCAGATTGGCCTGCGCAGAAGAATGCGGTTTACCTGACTGTGGCAGGGGTTGAATGGCATCTGCAATCTGGTTCATCTTCTGCATCTGGTCTTCAATATTGGCTAATTCCTGACGCTGATTGGCCTGCCAGCGGGCCATGGGCGTTTTGGCAAGCCGATCCAAAGCGCGTCGGCTTTCATTCAGGTGCGTTCGCAAAGATGTTTTGACCACCGTCAGCATCTCATTGGTGACCTTCTCGCCCATTTGGGCGCTGTTTGCCACGCGCTGCAAAGACTGGGCGCGGGTCTCGATTGCCTGGAACAGACGCGCATTGATCAAAGAGATTGAAGCATAATCACACACAGCTTCCAGCAGATTCTGCTCACTTTTGACATAAGGCTGTGCTTCCTTACGCATAACCACCAGCAGGCCGATCACCTGCTTCTGGGCTTTGACCGGCGCAACCATGGTGGACTGCCCCAGGCTGGAAATCTTGAAGCGCTTCAGTGGATCACCATGAATGGTCAGCGTTTCACCAGACATCGAAACCAGCGAACTGATACCATCGTCCCAGGGCTGGTTGATAAGCTCGGTGAGTGAGGGAGGCAGATTGCGCTGGGCTGCCAGATGGAATCTGCCTGTGGCTTCATTTGCCAGCAGGAACCAGCCCAGGTCGGATTGGGACACCCGCACCGAACCATCCAGAATCTTTTCAAACAACAGGGATTGATCTGTGATCGAGGTGACCGCTTTGCCAACATTGTAAATGGTGGTCAATTCACGCACACGCTGCTGCAATTCGAGGTTCATCTCTTGCAGCTTTTTATCCAGGCGTTCACGTTCCTGTTGGGCATGGATCTGCTTCAGGGCGCGCTCCACCACTGTGATCACTTCAGCTTCCTGAAAAGGCCAAAGCAACAGATCGACTGCGCCCAGGCGAAAGGCCTGAATAATGTGAGCATCTTCCCCCTGACGCGCCAGAGCAATGACGGGGGTGTGAATGTTTTGGGCAGTCAGGGCTACAATCATATCCTGGGTGCTTAACCCAGGCAGAGAAAGATCTGCAATGATCACATCCGGTGCAAGCTGCATGACGCGGTTAATGGCTGCCGAGGCATCGTTCACCACCGCGGGTTGATAATGTGCCGCTTGCAGTGCCTGCCTGGCGATCAAGTCACAGATGACCGGGTCGTTCTCAACGATTAGTATCTTGTCCATATCATGCTCACCAAAATAATAATAGCATGGCTGGTTAAAAAAGGAAAGAAAACCAGGTAACCGACTTGGTGAAGGTAATCGACATCAGGTAAGATTCTTATAAGATATGCGTCTAGGGTATTGACTCTATAAGCCTGCCGCGAATACAATCAAATTATGGACTATAAAGATTACTACAAAATTTTAGGCGTTGAGCGTAAGGCCAGCGCGGAAGATATTAAAAAGACTTATCGAAAATTGGCGATGAAACATCACCCGGATCGCAATCCGGGCGATAAGGCTGCTGAAGAGAAGTTCAAAGAGATTAATGAAGCCTACCAGGTGCTAAGCGATAAGGATAAACGCGCGCGCTATGACCAGCTTGGCGCATCGTATAACCAGTGGCAGAAAACCGGCGGCACAGGCAACTTTAACTGGGACGACTGGTTCTCGGCTGCGCCTGGCGGGGGCGGTGTGCGCGTGGAAGTGGGCGACCTGGGAGACATGTTCGGTTCAGCCTATTCCGATTTCTTCAATGCCATCTTTGGCGGTATGGGCGGCATTGGCACCCAGACCCGGCGCAGGACAACAAATGTGCGCCCCCGCCAACAGGAATACGTTCAACCCCAGACTTACGAACAACCGGTCACGATCAGTTTTTGGGAGGCTTATCATGGCGCAGAACGGGTACTGCACATTGATGGACGCAAAGTGACGGCCAAAATTCCGCCCGGGGCAAAAACGGGCACCAAGGTGCGCATCCCCGGCGTAGGACCAAACGGACCAGACGGCCGCCAGGCAGATGTTTACCTGAAGATCAGCGTGGCTGATGATCCCCGTTTTGAACGCCATGGTGACGACCTTTATACCAATGTCAAACTCGACCTGTTCACTGCCGCTCTGGGTGGTAAAGCCAAAACTGAGACCCCGTCTGGCAATGTCATGCTCACCATCCCGGCAGGCACACAGCAAGATCAGGTCTTCCGTCTGGCCGGGCGGGGTATGCCAAAAATGCGTTCACCGCAATCCTTTGGCGATCTGTATGCCCGGATCAAGGTGGAAATTCCGCGTAACCTGACCCCTGAGAAAAAACGCCTGTTTGAGGAATTGCAGAAACTGGGGTGAGCATCCCCCCAGGAGAACCTTAATCATATTATTGATCCTGCCTGAAGGATCCATCAACGTGAACCATCGCTGAGTCTGTTTCATTTCAGGCGGGAGAGAATGGACAGCAAAAATGAAAAAAACCTTATCAATAGCGATTATCAGTATGGCAGTGCTGAGCATCGTTGCCTGCCAGTTCAGTGTTTCCCCGCGCCTCACCTGGAACAATGACCGTGCAACGCCGCCCCCGGCCGCCGCTCAGCCACCGGCTGAAGTGATCCCCAATACCATCCCCTCTCTTTCTGCGCCGGTGCCAACCCTTTCGCCGCTTGACCCGGCCTTTAGCGCAATTGATGAACGTCTGGCCCTGCTATATGAACGGGTCAATCCGGGCGTGGTTTCCATTCGGGCGCTCACCGACCAGGGCGGCGTGCAAGGGTCAGGTTTTGTATTTGATGGCTTGGGACATATTGTTACCAACTACCATGTGGTTGAGAACACCACAGATATGGAGATCAATTTCCCCTCCGGCTACAAGGTGCGCGGCGAGGTGATCGCCACCGACCGCGACTCTGACCTGGCCGTCATTTTGGTGAATGTGCCGGCAGAAGAATTACATCCCCTGCCGCTGGGCGACTCCAACGATCTGCGTATAGGTGAATCAGTGGTGGCGATTGGCAACCCCTTCGGGCTGGACAGCAGCATCACCCTGGGCATCGTCTCGGCCAAGGGGCGCACCCTCACCTCGCTGCGCGAATCACCAGGCGGCGGCCTGTTCTCTGCCGGCGACCTGATCCAAACCGATGCCGCCATCAATCCCGGCAACTCTGGCGGCCCTCTGCTCAATCTGAATGGTGAGGTGATCGGGGTGAACCGGGCAATCCGCACCAACTCAGTATTCGAAAGCGGCAACATCGGGGTTGGCTTTGCCATCTCGGTGAATATCGTCAAGCGCGTGGTACCGGTATTGATCGCAGAAGGCGAATATGATTACCCCTATCTCGGCATCAGCTCGCGGGATAATTTGAGCCTGAGCGAGATTGAAGCATTATCGCTGTCCAATCAGGGCGGCGCATATGTGGTCAGCGTGGTAGCCGGCAGCCCGGCCGAGAAAAGCGGGGTGCGCGGCGGCAGCACGGATTCCAGCATCCCGGGTCTCAAGTCTGGCGGTGATCTGATCATCGCCATCGACGACCGCCCGGTGCGGGTATTTGGTGAACTGCTCGCTTACCTGATGACAGAAAAAAGTCCCGGTGAGAACGTCGTGCTGACCATCATTCGTGATAACCAGGAAAAGGAGGTGACAGTTACCCTGGACAAACGTCCGTGAACGGGATGCAAGCGAGGTCTCTGTTCTTTTTATAGAAGGAGATGAATATGTATCAAGAAAATACATTGCGTGAACTGCTGGAAATAACAGCTCCCAATGCGGTCTTGAGTGTGTACCTGAACATTGAACCCTCACAGGGCAATGCCGAGGCCTACCGGCTGCGGTTGCGCACCCTGCTGAAGGAGGTACAACTGCCAGAAGACTCTCAAGCGGTGGAGCTGTTTTTTAATCGCCAGTTTGATGGCACCGGCAGGGGTGTAGCGGTTTTCTCCTGTGCAGAGAAGGGCTTTCTGCAAGTCTTTCCTCTGGCCATACCGGTGCATGACGCGGCGTATGTCGGCAACCGGCCCAATGTGCGGCCCCTGGCAGACCTGCTGGATGACTACGGCGGTTACGGGGTGGTACTGGTAGACCAGCAAGGCGCCCGCCTGTTCAATTTCCATCTTGGCGAACTGCAGGAACAGGAAGGCATGCTGGGCGAGGAGGTCAAACACAAAAAGGGTGGTGAGGATTCAGCCTTTCGCGGCGGGCAAACTCGCTCCCAGGAAGAGCTGGTCGAACGCAATATGCGCGAGGCTGCTGCCTTTGCAGTCAATTTCTTTGAGGAGAAACACATCCGCAGGGTTTTGATTGGCGGCAGCGACCACAATGCAGCCTCCTTTCGCAGCCAACTTCCCAAAGCCTGGCAAAGCCTGGTGGTGGGCACCTTTCCGATGAGCATGACAGCCAGTCATACCGAGGTGCTGGCGCGCGCACTGGAGGTTGGCAACGAAGCAGAACGCAAGCGCGAAGAGCATCTGGTGGAGCGCTTGATCACGGCTGCCGCCAAAGCCAGCGGAGCAGTCGCGGGCCTGGAAGACACACTGGAGGCGGTCAACAACTCCCAGGTTAAGACCCTGGTGATCATGCAGGAATACCATCAACCAGGGTATCGCTGCCTGGATTGCAGATTTCTGGTATCAAGCTCTGAGGGAACCTGCGATGGCTGCGGCGGGGTGGCAGAAGCCGTGCCCGACATGGTCACTCTGGCGGTCAGCTCGGTACTGGCCCATGGCGGTGACGTGGAAACCATTCACGAAAGCCGTGCGCTGGAAAAGGCTGGCAGGATCGGCGCTTTCTTGCGTTATTGAACAACCCCGAAACGGAATGCAAAAGCTGGCGGGACAACCCGCCAGCTTTTTTGGTTTATGCAACCGCATACCGAGCTTGTCGAGGTATACGGTTGGTTTCACCATTGATTGGAGTGAATGCGCTCAGGAAGAAAACGATCCACTTCTGGCGGCGGCCCGACGGGATGACCAATCGAGATCAAGGCAAACGGGAGCACCTCCTGGGGCATTCGCAATAATTCCTGAATGGCCTGCACCCGCGCCATGCGCGGGTAAACTCCCTGCCATACGGTACCCAAACCCAGAGCGTGTGCTGCCAGCATCAAATTTTGGGTGGCGGCTGCACAATCCTGCACCCAATAATCCTCAGATTTCTGCAATCGCAGGTCGCCACACACCAAAATGCCCAGCGGAGCCTCAAGCAGGCTTTTTGCATAGGGGTGGATCTCGACCAGATGTCCCCTGGTCTGCCTGTCATCAATCACCACGAATTGCCATGGCTGCTGATTATTGGCCGAGGGGGCGTGCATCGCCGCCCGCAGCACACCCTCCAGATCCTGAGAACTAACCGGCTGGTCGGTAAAGCGGCGCACACTGCGCCGGGTAAGCAAAGCTTGCATTGCATCCATTTCGCTTGGTTCCTCCTTTTTTTCTTGCACAAGTTTTGGTCCTTTGGGATGTAGCGTGGTACGCAGCCAAACGCCTCTTTCACGGCTAATTTCAAAAGCCCATTTTATTTTAACCGGAAATGAGTATACTTGTTTTAACAACAGGAACAGGTTGGACAAAAGAAAGGTGGGCTATTATGAACTGTGGGTATTGTCATGCACCACTCGGTCCAGATGCTCAATTCTGTCCCAATTGTGGACGGCCAGTTGCTGTGCCAGCCGCGCCGGCGCCACTCCCTTTTGATGAAACTGTGTATTCCCCGGCTCCGACTTCCGATAAAAAGCGCATGTCCGGCTGGCTGGTGGCGGTGATCATTCTGACCATTCTGGCAATTTGCTGCATGATTGCGATGATTGCAGCCTACATAATGTTCAGTAACAATCAATCGTCCCAGAACAAGCAACTGGCTGCAGCCAGTCTGGTCCAAATGGAAACCACCCTCTCGGCGCAAGCCACGTCTCTGGCATTGCAAATGCAAGCATTGGAACTCGCCACAACCCCGCAGCCCCAGCAGATTTTGCCGCAATCTGAAGAGCTGACCGCCCCCAATTGGCAGGAGAGCGGTTTGAAAATCTGGGTTGACGAAAGCCTGATGCAGGGGGTGGAGCTCAAGTATGAAGACCCAATTCTGCCCGGCGGTTACCTCCCCTGGGAATATGCCCCCATGCATTTGGCGCTGGAAATGCAAAATCCAAAAGGCTTCATTCATCTGGTGCCAGTGGATGCCTATGTGCCGATGGGAGAATTTGCCCAAAACATGATCCGGGACTTGCAGTTGACCGTGGACAACAAGCCCGCAGTTGCAGCCTGGGGCTGCATTCCCACCTGGGCATTCCCCTGTGAACATCAGGAAATGCATGCCAATGTCCATTATCTTGATTTTCAAAATGGCAGCGGCATTCGTTCGGTGACTGCTTTCCAGCCGCAGGATATCTCGGCAATCAATAACCAGTCTATTGCTTATTACTTCAACGGCCTCAGCGAAGACGGCCTGTTCTATGTTTATGCGCTATTCGAGATCCGTCATTCAGCCCTCAGCGAGAACGACTGGAACATCCCCCAGGAGGTTTACACCGACCTGACTGGCGAGAAAATGAAAGCCTACATCATTCAAAATGCTGAAACGCTGGAATCCAAACCTGATGGCTACCAGCCATCCCTGGAAAAGCTGGATGTCATTGTGCAATCCCTGCGCGTTGAACTGGATTGGTAAGCGTCTTGACGGCCAATCAGGCCCGTGGCAGGCACATGTCATGAGATCCTCGTTATCCATATAAAGGAGCTGCGGTAAAAACACCCCCTCCCCCGGTATTGATTCATCTTCATTCCTGGTGTACCGGCAGGAGGAGAGAAAAAACGTTCGGTTTTGAGGGGTAGGACGCAGAAACCCCGGCGATGCACAGAAGCTGGGGCTCATTGGCCCGTAACTTGGCATCATCATTAAGAGCAGGTAACAGAAATTCAACTTTGAGAAAGCCCTGGTTGCTCACCATGGCATTCTCAAGAAAGCTTGACATTTACGATTTTCCAAAACAGTGAAGGTCATCCTGATCAAAGTAGATGCAAAATGCTGATGATAATGGATTCCT
>JAGVAB010000146.1 GCA_020060485.1 Anaerolineales bacterium | reverse complement strand
AGGAATCCATTATCATCAGCATTTTGCATCTACTTTGATCTGGATGACCTTCACTGTTTTGGAAAATCGTAAATGTCAAGCTTTCTTGAGAATGCCATGGCAGTTTTGTGCCAAACTTGAAAAGTAATGGGGTATTATCGGAATATTTTTTAAAGCGTGAAGTGATCCTACGGCGAAATTCCACCGGGAAAATGGGAGGGCTCACTAACCTGGCTTTCTTCAGATGTCTGCTTCAGGGGTTTCGTTTTCCAACGTCACCAGAAGCGTTTCTTTTTCCACCTTTTGACCAGCCTGCGCGGCCACCCGGGTCACCTTACCTTCACGGGGAGAACGGAATTCCATCTGCATCTTCATCGATTCGAGGGTTAACAATAACTGTCCGGCACTGACCTTTTCACCATCAGTCACGTGCACATGCAGCACCACACCCGGCATCGGCGCTTTGAGATCATTCCCGGTCGTAGCACTGGGCGATGATCCCTCTTGCAAATTCTTCTGTGCCACCTTCACTTCCGCCACCATTTGCCGCCCCTCTGTTGTAACGGCATAGGTACCATTGTGCTGATGCTGCATATACATGTTGCGCTGATGCCCACCATGGGTAAGGCAGAATAAATCCGGATGATCCAGCGTCAGCAATCGGGTTATGACTTGCCGCCCATTCAAACGCACCTGCCCGCCCTGGATCTCCACATGGTACTGTCTACCTGAAATTTGGATATTGTATAAAGTCATTGGAAACCTCTTTTCAAAAACCTTTCATTTGCTCGCGCCAAGCAGCCATTTGCCAGGTGTTGAATGAATCTGGCCGGGTGTCAAGCTGATTCTGCCGTCCGGATTGCAAACGATGCAGCATCAAAGCCGTCGCCAGGGCCGCGTCTTCCTCCAGCACGCGCGCACCTTCTGGCAGCACCGGTTGAAATGTATCCAGATAGGTGGTGTCAATTTCTCCGGCAATGAAACGCGGACTATCCACCACCCGCTTGAGAAAATCCAGGTCCGTTTGCAAGCCGCCGATCTGGAATTCATCCAGTGCGCGGCGCATGCGGCTCAATGCCCTGGGTCGGTCTTCACCCCACACAATCAGTTTTACCAGCAGCGAGTCATAGGCTGCATCAACCAACATGCCCGGAAATATGGCTCCATCAATGCGGATACCGGGACCTTGCGGGTAATTGAGATAGGTGATCTCACCGACAGATGGCAGAAAACCCTGTTGTGGGTCCTCAGCCAGCACGCGCACTTCAATGGCTGCGCCGCGTTGCATCACTTGCTCCTGCCGTAGGATCAGCAGTTTCCCATCTGCCAAACGCAATTGTTCCTGTACCAGATCGATGTTGGTCACCATTTCAGTTACCGGATGTTCCACCTGGATGCGCGGATTAATTTCAATGAAATACGGTGCGTCCTGGCGGTCAAGAAGAAATTCTACTGTGCCCAGGCTGCGATATCGCAAGGCCCGCCCCAGTTTCAATGCATAATGGTAAAGGCACTGACGCAAAGCAGGACTCAGCCCGGGAGCAGGTGCTTCTTCGATCAATTTCTGCATGCGGCGCTGGATCGAGCATTCCCGTTCACCCAGCACCAAAACGTTCCCCTTGCCGTCGCCCAGAATTTGCACTTCAATATGACGCGCCTGACGCACCAGCGGTTCCAGATACACCTGGTCGTCGCCAAATGCCATGCTGGCCTCTTCACGAGCAGCAGCCATCATGCTTTCCAGATCCGACCGATTATAGGCAATACGGATTCCTCTTCCACCGCCGCCGGAAACTGCCTTGATCAACACCGGGAAATCAATCTGCGTGGCCAGATCACTGATCGATAATTCAGAATCAACGGGAATATCGGGCGCGTCCAGCACAGGCAGACCTGCCTGACGGGCAAACTGGCGGGCAGCCAGTTTGTCACCGGTCAGTTTAAGGGTCTCCGCTTCCGGCCCAATGAAAACCATGCCAGCCCGCTCCACTGCCTGAGCAAAAGCCGAATTTTCAGAGAGAAAACCGTAACCGGGGTGAACGGCTTGTGCACCGCTCAGACGTGCAGCTTCAAGGATGACCTCAATATTGAGATAGCTCTCACTGGCACTGGCAGCACCGATATAAAAAGATTCATCCGCATAACGGGTATGCGGGGCGCCACGGTCAGCTTCTGAATATACGGCAACGGTTGGCATGCCCAGCTCACGACAGGCGCGCAACACCCGCAGCGCAATCTCTCCCCGATTAGCCACCAATACTTTCATTCGGGCACCTCCTTCATAAGGGGATATTGCCATGTTTGCGCGCAGGGGCAGACTGGCGTTTGTTTCGCAGACTCTCCAGCGCAGAAACCAGGCGTGTGCGCACTTCGGCCGGAAGGATCACATCATTCAAATAACCATGCGCTGCAGCTGCGTAGGGGTTGGCAAATTCCTGACGGTATTCCAAAATGCGTTGCTGGCGCACAGAATCCGGGTTTTCAGCTACCGCCAGCTCTTTGCGAAAGATAATATTGACCGCGCCATCAGGGCCCATCACTGCGATCTCGGCATTGGGCAGGGCATAGTTCAAATCACCGCGCAGGTGTTTGGAACTCATCACAATATAAGCGCCGCCATAGGCCTTGCGCATAATCAGTGAAACCTTGGGAACGCTGGCCTCAGCATAGGCATAGATCATTTTTGCGCCATGCCTTATAATGCCGCCATGTTCCTGATCTATGCCAGGCAGAAAACCTGGGGTATCCACCAATGTGATCAGGGGGATATGGAAAGCATCGCAAAAACGGATGAAACGCCCGCCCTTGTCAGATGCGTTGATATCCAGCACACCCGCCAGGTGGGCGGGCTGATTGGCAACCACTCCCACCACATGACCATCCAGGCGGGCAAAACCCACCACCAGGTTGGCGGCATAGTTTTCCTGAACCTCCATGAAATCGCCATCATCCACCAGGCAGCGAATGACAGTCAACACGTCATATGCTTTTTGTGGGTCTTGCGGCAGCAATTGTTCCAATTCGGGTGTGGCTCGTTGAGGATCATCCCCTGTAGACTGGAAAGGCGCAGCAGATAAATTGTTTTCGGGCAAAAAGGATAACAAACGGCGTACGGAATCCATTGCTGCCTGTTCATCCCTGGCTGCAAAATGAGCTACACCGCTATGCACAGCATGCACATCTGCACCACCCAGGGAATCAAAGTCAACTGCTTCGTGGGTCACAGCACGCACCACTTCCGGCCCGGTAATAAACATATGTGCCGTGCCAGCAACCATGAAAACAAAATCCGTGATGGCAGGTGAATATACTGCCCCGCCGGCACATGGCCCAAGGATAAGCGAGATTTGCGGAATGATGCCCGAAGCGCGTGTATTGCGGTAAAAAATCTCGCCGTAAGCAGCCAGCGAATCCACACCTTCCTGAATGCGGGCGCCGCCTGAATCATTCATGCCCACCAGCGGAGCGCCGTTTTGCAGCGCCAAATCCATCAGCCTGGCGATCTTCAAACCGTGTGCTTCACCCAGTGAACCACCCAGAACGGTGAAATCCTGGGCATACGCATAGACGATACGTCCATCCACCTTGCCCCAGCCGGTAACCACGCCGTCTCCCAACGGATGGGATGCTTCCATTTCAAAACCACTGGCCCGGTGAGTCACGAAGGCATCTGTTTCGATAAAACTCCCGGGGTCAAACAAAAGCTCCAGGCGCTCGCGGGCGGTCAGTTTTCCTTTTTCATGCTGTTGGTCAATACGTTTTTGCCCGCCACCAGCAAGGGCCTCGGTGCGCATGGCCTGCAAGCGGGATAATGTGTCACTCATAGCTTCTTCTCCAATACCTGGATACCTGTCAGTACATCCTTCCCTTAAGCAAAGTCCAGACAATTCTTGCTGTGGCATCCATCAGGATCGATTGTTCTTGTTGCCGAAAGTCACTCCAGCTGTTACCGAAGGGCGCGATATTGCACCTGGAATGCGGAGCGGCCTTCCACCGCCAGGGCAGCCAGAGCGCCGTGATTGGGAACCCAGTGCAACAGAGACCAGCGTTGCGATTCATCCGGCTGCAGAGCGTGCTCGAGTGCAGGCCGCCGCCCGGGAAGGATCGAAAACGCATTGCTTGGGTGGCAAAAACCCTCGCCTCTGGCTTTGAGGTAGGCTTCTTTCTGCGTCCAGCAGGCGTAGAATGTGCTGGCTTTCTGCCTGGCAGGGGCGGCACGGTAAACCTGCAATTCTGCAGGAGAGAAGAATTTACCGGCAATCACATCCATCTCAAGGCGCTCGTCGATCCATTCCAGGTCAATGCCCACTGGCCGCTGGCGGCAAATGGCGTACATCGCCAGATCGCCGGAATGCGACAGATTGAACTCAAGGCGCTGACCATCATTGACCTCAAATGGCTGCACCAGAGCGGGCTTGCCATGGGCATTATACGAAAAATGTAGGTCAGCTGGTGCAATGTGAACATATTGCCACAGAATGGCACGCAGCCAGCCGCGGGCAGCTATGAAGCGGTCTTGCAGGCGCATATCGTACAGGCGCGCCGCGCGCAGCCGTTCTTCCGGCGAAAGAATACTGTAAAAATAGTTGAGCTCGGATTGCGGCAGTTCGAGTGGTGCCTGCCAGACATGCACTTCATCAGCCTTCAGGAAAACCGGCTCAGGCGGGTAACGCCAATTCCAATTTTTGGCATGATCCATGATCGATTTCATGTTGACATTCCTTTCCTTCAATCTACAACAATGATGACTCAGGGCGGTAAAGATCCAATTCCGCCGGCAGCGGAATACCCTGCATGCGCAGGCTCTGTAAACGATAACGATAGGCGCAGCCGTGCAGCAAATGCAGGGCCATATCGGCCACATACCGGTTTTGCGCCTGTTCCAGATAGGTGCCGCGTACCCAATCATTGAAGGAGCCCATGACCGGGCCGCACCAGATTTGATAATCCATTTCGCGGCCGGCTTCGCCAACGCAGGACCAGCGCGAAGCCAGACCGAGATACCAACGAAAAATGAGCGCCATTTTCATTTTAGGATTCTGGCGGGCTTTTTCGAGCTGGCCAGGGTCACGCTGTATAAAGAAACGCTCGGTATCTGCCCAGATTTCTCCCAGCGGACGTTGAAAGACTTTGGCTTCCTGACGCTCCCTTTCCTGTGCGGGAATATCTTCAATGGCGGCGTATTCGGTATACAGCTCAAACAATTTTTGGGCGCGCATGGCAAACAGGGTACCCTTCTTTAATACCTGCACCCGGCCGCCCATCTCGAACATATCCGCCGAGGGGGCCATGGCAACATCTGTCATGGCAGCGCTTGCCAGCAGTTGCTTGGTATGGCTGGATGTGCCGGCCTCAACGCTGGCCTGGTTGATCGAGCCGGTCACCACATAAGCCGCACCCATCATATAGGCCGCCAGCACGGCTTCCGGGGTACCGATGCCGCCACCAACGCCGACACGGGGCGGCTGGGCGTAAGCATAGCGTGTCTGCATCTCGTCCCGCAGCGCCAGCATGGTCGGCAGCAGGCAGACCAGCGGGCGCTGATCGGTGTGCCCGCCCGAATCGGCCTCAGCGGTGATGTCATCCGCCACCGGCACCAGGCGGGCCAGACGCGCTTGTTCAGCGGTAATGCGCCCGGCTGCCAAAAGCGAATCCAGGATCTTGTCCGGGGCTGGCTGCAGGAACTGGACAGCCACCTCGGTGCGCGAGAGCTTGGCAATCACGCGGTTGCGAATCACCACCTTGCCATCTGCGCCCTGGGATAAGCCCGCGGCGCGATATTGAACGATGCTGTCTGTCAGGCGGATGAAGGCCGCCGCTTCCACGACGCGCACGCCATAACGCAGGTAAAGTTCTACGGCACGCTGTTCGGCCTGCGGCTCAAAGGGGCTGTGCAGCAAATTAAAAGCATAGGGTCCTGCGGGCAGAGCAGCCTGGATCTCCTGAATGGCGGCTTCCAGGCGCTCCGGCGATACCCCCCCCGCACCATACACACCCAGCAAACCTGCCTGTCCCAGGGCGATCACCATCTTTGTGGAAGCAATCGCATTGGCCATTGCGCCGGCCATATAAGCCGCCCGCACACCATAATCGCGCAGGAAAGCCGGATCACCAAACTGGGCGAGCTTCACCGCCGGCACCCAGGCCAGTGACTGCTGATCGTTGTGCGAAGTGCCGGCCTGACAAACCAGACCTGTGCCCTGAGCAGTATGCACCGCCGTCAGGGGTACATCCAAATTAAGCAGGCAATCCTGCAAATCATTAATGCTATACGCAATTTTGTTCACAGAAGACGCTTCATCTTCATTTAAAATATTGAGCGTACTCTCGCGCATGGTCTTTACCCTTCCCGAATCTCCAAACCAATATTCAACACTTCGTAAATGCGTTTGCCGTCCGCCCACAGGCTGGCGTCCGCCAGGACAATCGTCCGGTCTGGAGAGGGCTGCACGTCCTTGATTTGCACCTCGATCTCCATTTCATGATGCTGGGGTGTGATCTGGCCGCGGTACTTCCACTGCATGTCCTGTCCTGCCAGCACGCCAAACCGCGGCGAGTTAAACCTGTCGCCCAGGCCACAGGCCAGACTGTAAGCCTGCATCGCCTGCTGGATGGCCTCCACTCCCAGCGAGCCGGGCATGACCGGGTCCTGATAAAAATGACAACTGAAGAACCAATCCTGCGGGTTGACCGTTTTGCGGGCCTGGACTATCCCCTGTCCGAATTTGCCGCCGCATTGGCTTGCCTGAATCTCATCGAGAAAGTTCAACTGTCCACCAGACAGGCGATCGTGCGGCCTGGAAATATCCTGAATGTCCCACTCCTGCCGGGGACGTACCGCCAGATCGTGGAGTTTGAGCGGCGGGCGCTGGTCTTCCAGCCCGGCCTGCCTGGCCATGACGGCAACCGGGAAATAACCAAAGACCGACTTGCCGCAGTAAAAATCAACGCCGTTGCAGGACAGGCAAAATGAGAAGCTTTGAATGATGGTGCCTGCCCCATTGACACTGGAAAGCAAGCTGGCATGATTGAGCACCGTCTGACCACGCAGATCCAGATCAGCCAGCAGGACAGCGGAGCCGTCCAGGTTGCGGAACAGGAAATCCTGATCGGGAGCGCTCAAGGCCGTGCCCAGATAGGCGGAAAGAAAACCGCAGGGCTGGAGGGCCATTTCCATCAAGACCGAAAGCGGCACATGCGGGCTGGCATTGTGCCGAAAATACCAGGCATCCAGCGGAACATCATAAGCGTTGGTAATGCTGGCCGGGGCATTTAGAGCATGGCGCTGACCATGAATTTCCAGAACCTGGTCAAACAACAGCAGATCACCGTTGGGAATGCGCGGCACGCGCCGTCCGTCAAAAACCGCAAACTCCGACCCAAAGCAGGCCACAAGCGAACCCTGGGCGAATTCTTCCAAATCACCCTTTGTGAAAACAGGAAGGATGTGCGGTGAAAAATGTTGCCCATTGCCGGTAACTGCCGCGGTTTGCAGGCGCAGCAGATGACTGATCTCGCGCAAAGCCGTCTGGCGGCTCTGCAAAAATTGCTGATGCACCCGGCTCTGGCGCTGTGAACGCAACTGAAACTTTTGTGTTTGCTCTTCCACTAAAAATTCTTTCATTTTTTCACCCTGTAGTTTTGGCAAACAGGCAAACCTGGTCATCACCCACCAGCGAAATTTGCGGCCCTTGCAACGGCGAGAGGTCGAGAGGCACGCCCTGACTGACCAGTTTTGCCAGCAGGCGCACCAGCATGGTCTGTTGATCCACCTTGGCCTGATCAACCCACATGGCGGCATGCGGCCTGTCCTTCAAAATGGCGCCGATCCATTTGGAACAATTGCTGCCCGCTCCCACCTCGATAAAAATGCGCGCCCCATCCTGATAAACCCTGTCCACCAAACGGGGAAAATCAAGGCGGTTTGTGAGGGCGGTGGCGATATTCTCGGCGATCAAAGCCGAATCAAGAATGGCCGGATGATAATCAGCAGCAGTATAAAGTACCGGGGCGGGGATGGATTCCACCGGCAGGGTGTGCATTGCTTCCAGACGGGCATATTCGGACGCCATCGCCTCACAATGCAGGGCATAATCGTAGGGAGCTTGCAGGCTCATGCACTTGAGGGAGGCAATCACCCGTTTGCAGGCTTGCAGCTCGCCGCCGATGACCACCTGGCGAGGGGCGTTGATATGGGTCAAATACACCTTATCTTCAACCATCAGCGCCGCCTGCACCTTCACCGGATCGGCCATCAGCACAAAATTGCCCCAGATCGACCCTTGCATTAGCTGACCTTCCTGCAGCGGCCAGCCCCAATGCTGGCGGACGGCTTGCTGCGCACCAGCCAGGCGGCTGCGAAAGAGCGGGGATTGGATCAGATTATTTCGGGCTTTATCCGCCGCCCGCCAGACGCCCTGGGCAAACATCATGCTGTTCTCGCCCAGGCTGTAACCAAAGGCACTGGCCGGGCGCAGTCCGAAATATTCCTGCAGGATGGTGGTGTACAAAAAGGCGGCGGCTGTACCGGTGGTGAGCATGGGAATTGGGTCCTGCTTTAGATGCGCATCCAGCTCGGTCAACTGTTCTTCCGTCAAGGGGGCAAGCGTGCGCGGGTAGAGCAGTGAGCTTTGCAGAGAGAGATCCATGCTGCCAGTCAGCTCAGCCAGGTGATCCTGCAGGCGGGGGAACAAGGCGAACAGATCGCGCAGCATGCCCATATGGGAATTGAAGCCGCCAGGGTAGACAAAAGCCACTCCAGCCTGTGCGCCCAGCGGGTGGGCTGAAAAGGCGCTGCCCGCAGGCGACTGCCAGTCGCTGCCCGTCTCGAAAGCCCGTCCAATACCGCGCCGGGCATGGCTGATCTCCTGGCGCAATTCTTCGGGTGATGAACCCACCAGTCCCAATGCATAGGCGCGGGTTTCTGTGCCATCGTATTGTGCCAGGTAATGCCCAGCCAAAGCGGGCAGGGTTTCGCCCCAATCCAGTTGAGCTGAAATCTGATCCAAACGGTCGTACAACCCGGCCTGCGAATCCGCCTGCAATGGCAAAAGCTGCAAACCGGCAGAACTGAAAGCCGCCTCAGCCGGGAAACGCAATTGCGGTTCTTCAATCAGGGTCAATCCCCTCAGTTCGTTCGCGGAATCACGGTAAACCAGCACTGCCTGGCGCAGGCCGGCCCCGGCATCCTGAAACCAGGGCCGTGAATCGGCAGGTACATAGAACGGCGTTTGCTTCCAGGCAGCCGGATTGTGCGGGCCCTGCCAGTGTGGCACAGCATACTGCATGCGACCGTGCAGGCTGAGGCCCAACTTGACCAGCCCCAGCAATTCGGCCAGCTCACCCTGGCAGCCCAGGATCTCGCCAACACTACCCAGGGCACATTGGCAGGACTCCCCTGCAGGTGCAATCAAAGGCAAGAATAGCCCAGGATCGATATGGGCCAAACCATCCCCCATCTGACCATCCAATTCCAGACTGCCAGCAGTGGGCCGGCTCCTGCCTTCTTCGATCACGGCATACACCCGGCTGCCGGCCTGACGCACATCCGCAAGGCGTTGAAGGACGACTGCCGCTGCGCCGCCAAGCGCAGGGTCGCCGGCAGCTGCTACAACGATATGCAAACCGTCTTCAGAAAAGATTTTTTGGGCTTGCAGCCAGACGGCAAAAAGCCAACTGCGCCCTGCGGGCAGAAAATAAACCGCATCGGGCAAATCCGGGGGCAGATCCATACGCAACCTGCCAGAATCGGGAAACAAATAAGAAGCCTTTTGTGGCAGCAAACCCTGCACATCCGCCAGCGCCACCTGGCTGATCTGCCAGAGACTGAAAGGCGTGTTTTCCTGTTCCCTAGCACAGGGGCACGAAACCTCACCGCGATACAGAATGTCCTGGAAGGTCCCTAAATCCGGGCAGCCTGCAAGCTGTACTGCCATACCGCTAATCGCCAATTTCATCATCATCGCCTGACACCGTTATTCATAACATGTTCATCCGATTGACAACCCGGCTAGCCCTGCTGCCTGGTACTCGGGTTGGGTTTTGCCGATAAAGCGCGCCAGATGCCTGCTGATCGTGCCCTCCAGGCCGATGAAACGCAGATACGGTTTCCCGGCTGGATCCTGCACCAGCAAATCACCAACCACGGAAGTTTCTCCATGCGAGCGGATCTGCAAATGTACATGGCAGGTTTCACCAAACGGCAGCGGGCGGTATTGTTCCAACCGTTCCAGGCTAGCTGGCAGGCAGGGAGACTGGTAAAAATGCATGGACCAGATCAACAAGGCCTGCACCACGGCATCATTCAGATAGGGATTGAGCGAACGCGCCGGGAATTGTCCTTGCGTGCAGGCATCCAGCGCCGGCAGGAAATTCTCCATGCGAATGCTGTCTTCGGCGATGTGCAACACCCTGCGCACCCCCTGAAATGCCGGGCCATGAAAGAGTGTGCCGTCAGCATACAATTGGCTGCCAGGAATGGCTTCCGGGTTGTTCAGGTCTGCGCTGGAAAAAACAGGGCCTGGCCCCGGTTCGGGCAGAGAACGCAGTAAAGTCACCCCTGCCCGGTAATGGAAGCGCGCCCGCCCATTGGAAGCCTGGCTCCAGATCATCGCTTCCAGTTCAATGGCATCTGGCGGCTGGCTGCCGATCTCTTTTACATCCAGAGTGTACACCCTGGCAGATTGATCTTCAAACACAATGCCTTTCAGTACGCGATAATCATGCGCCTGTGAAACGGCATAGCCTGGGTACAACTGTTCGCAGGTTTGCACGATCCAGGTCAAACCGCAAGTAGCAGGCAGCACAGGATTGTCACCGATGCGGTGATCCAGCAGGAAAGGGTTATCTGCTACACGCAACGTGCGCTCGATGTGCCACATGCGGCCTGCCCCTGCCGGACGGACTGCGGGACGGGCCAGCGAGCTGCCAACCACGATCTGGGCGGTTTGCGGTCCAGGGCGGGTCAATTCTTCTGCCAGGATCTCGCGGCCCAGCTCTGCCGGGATGAGGGTGACACCCTGGGCAGCGAAAGCCTTCTTCAATTCCGGCGTGACCATGCCGCCTTCCCATGGGCCCCAGTTGATGGCCACTACCCGGCAAGCCGGGTAGTGGCTGCGCAACCGGTAAGCAAATTTGTTCAGGACCTCGTTGGCCAGGGCATAGTCCGCCTGGCCGGTATTGCCATAAAAGCCAGCCACTGAGGAGAAAAGCACAATAAAAGCCAACTGTTCGGCGGGAACACAATCCAGCAGGCTTTGCAGGCCCCTGACCTTGGGACGGTAAACCGTTTCAAAATCGCGCAAGGTTTTATCCTCGATGCGCTTGTCGGCCAGGCTGCCCGCGCCATGTAGAATCCCTGTCACAGGGCCAAAACGCTCGACGGCCGGGGCCAGTTTCTGGCGCAGGTCAGCCGGGTCAGCCACATCGGCGCTGATGTAAACCGCCTGCCCGCCAGCGCGCTGCACGGCGTTCAGGGTGGCCTGGATCTCGCGCTGCGAGACCAGCGCCTGGTAAGCACGCTGCACAGTTTGCGGGGTGGGCAACTGGCCATTGGCTTTCTGGATTTCCATGATGCGGCGCTTCAGCTCGGCCGGGTCGTGCACATCTTCCGCCCAGGCAGGTTCGCTGTCTGCCAGAGTGGAACGTCCCAGCAGGATAAACCGGCAGCCGGTCAACTCAGCCAGGCGGATCACGCATTGGGCAGTGATGCCCTTAGCGCCGCCGCTGGCCAACACCACCGAGGAGGACTGAATGGTTGCAGGTATGATCATTGTGTACTCCTTGCTGCGGCGTCTGCCAGGGTCAGCGTGACCCGTTGCTGCAGGCTGTAACCAACCTCCACCAAAAGGCGGTCGGGGTCTTGCAATTCGGCGAGAATATGAGCAGCCGCCTGATTCGCTGGCAGGTCTGGATGCAGATCCAGCGCCCGGCAAAAAACATGCTCCCATTCCAGATTCAGGGTCTTGACCAGCCCAAACAACCCGCCAGAGACAGCTGACCAATTGCCTGCGCCCGAAGTTCCCAGCACACCATCCAGATGAGCCACGGTCAGAAAGGCATTACGCCCACCCTGCAAGTTCCCGGTCAAATCGGGTTTCAGAGCCTTAGCCAGCCAAAAGACGCCTTGCAGGTATTGCTCTTGTACCGGTGCTGCAACTACGTTGGTTTGCCTGCCTGCCAGCCATGCAGGCTCCAGGCAGATCACAGTTGAAGCAGGGCCGTACTCCTTTGCCGCTTCCTGCAGACCAGCCTGAACCTGGTCTTCGGCAAACCCTGCCAGGCTGACCCGCTGAATGGAATCGGGTACGTCAGCCGATCTTCCAACGACAGCCTGCGGCCATTGCAATATCACCACCTGCCAGCCGCGGCCGGTCAGTTCTTGGGCCAGCAGCCCACTCAAAGGTGTGCCATCATCCGTCACAAAGCAAACCGGTACCTGCTCCCAGTCCAGCGTCAGCCGGTCCGGGGCCGGGAGAGGCTGCAAGACCACCTCCCTTCGTTCTATGCCTGATACAGCCAACCTGCCTGCATCAGGCATCATCCTTTTTTTTCAGTTACCGTGCCCGTGCCCAGACGATCCATGATCTGCTGCAGGGTATGCAGCTCGCTCAATGCTGCCGGTTCGACAGCCGGCAAGTCGGGGAAGCGTTCCTGCATAGCACCCAGGATCTCGACTCGTTTGATCGAATCGATTCCCAGATCAGCTTCCATATCCATCCCCATTTCCAGCATTTCCTGCGGATAACCGGTTTTCTCGCTGACCACAGCCAATAAAGCCGCCCGGATTTGATCCGCATCGCCCGCGCTAGCCGTGGCCTGCTCGGGGGGTTGAGCGGGAGCTTCAGCTACAGGAGCCGCTGCAACAACGAGTACTGACGCACTGCCCAGATGATCCATGATCTGCTGCAGGGTATGCAGCTCGCTCAGCGCCGCTGGTTCAACAGCCGGCAGGCCGGGAAAACGTTCCTGCATGGCGCCCAGAATTTCGACCCGTTTGATCGAGTCGATCCCCAGATCAGCTTCCATGTCCATGCCCATTTCAAGCATTTCCTGCGGATAACCGGTCTTTTCGCTGACCACGGCCAGCAGGGCCGGCCGCAGATCCGCCGCACCGGAACTTGCCGGGCTGGAAGCTGGTACAACTGGTTGAACAACAGGTGCTTCAACCGCCGGAGCTGGTTTTTCAACGGGCGCTGACGCGATTTGGGCAGGTTCCGTTTTGCTTTCTGTCGCATGGTGACCATTGCCGCCCTTCGGGCGGCTCACCCTGGATGGCACAGCTTCCAATCCGCCATTCCCACCCGGATACCAGTTCAACTGACGCTGCACCAACTCGGCGAAGGTTTGCGAGAAAGTCTCCTGCCCGCTGAGATACTTTTCATGTACGCGAGCCGTGGCGTCCTGATGGTCATGGATGCGTTCCAGGCTGTCGATCAGACTTTGCACCACCTGACGTTTGGGGTGGTTAGGATCAGCCGCACCATTGGAAGCCAGATCCACTTCCATGTGTGCCAGGTCCGAGAAGATCTTGCCAAATTCGGCTTCATTCTGCAAATATTGCTCATGCACCCGCAGGGTATCGCTTTGATGAGCATGGAAATCCGCCAGTTGGCGGTCAATTTTTTCGACCACTTCCGGGCTGAGTGGGTCAACCAATGGCTCTGCGACTGGCTGCGCATCGGCAGCCAACGGCTGGGCAGACCGGGCTGCGGGTTGGTCTGCGGCCAATTGCACCCGAAAACCATCATTGAGCGCCTTTTCAAACCCGGCTTTGGTTTGTGGCGAAACGTACAAGCCGCCATTCAGGGAAACACTGATTTTGCTTTTGGCGTTCGCACTGGCATCAAGCCGGGGAAGCTGGTAAGGATCAATGTTACCCACAGGCAGCCCGATGACCTTCAATTGCACCACAGCCTCGCGCAGTTGAATGTCACTGTCGCGCTTGGCGTTGGCATTCAGCGCCACCGCGGCATGCGGCTGATCGGCCAGGATGTTCTTAACCAGATTGGTAAGGATATTCTTCGGGCCGATCTCGATAAAGATCGTGCCGCCCATGGCATAGATATGTTCGATCTCATCTTTGAAATGCACAGCCGAAAGCATGTGGCCATTGAGCATCTCACTGATCTGTTTGGGATCGGACGGATATGCCTCGCCGGTAGTATTCGAGTAAATGACCGTCTTTGGTTTCTTAAACCTGGCTTTAGAGATGGCTTCTCCAAAGGGTTTCTGGGCATGGGCCACCAGCGGTGTGTGAAACGCCGCCGAGACCGGCAGCGGCACGACCGAGAAACCCAACCCGCCCAGCGCTTGCTGGGCCTCGGCCAGCGCCGGCTTTGACCCGGCCAGCACCACCTGGTTGCGGGAATTAAGGTTGGCGGCCTTGACCTCGGGAAAGGCCTGAATGGCTTCCAGAATGGCGTCGGCATCGCCTTTGACGGCCAGCATGGTACCGGCATCAAAGTCCGGGTCATCCGGGGCAGCCATGGCCTGCCCGCGAGCCATGGCCAGGCGCATGTAATTCTCAGCGTCCAGGGCACCCGATGCCCACAGGGCAGTCAATTCGCCAAAACTGTGTCCAGCGACAAAATCAGGTTGGAAACCGGCCTGTTCCAGTATGCGGTACATGCCCATGCTCACACAGCCAATGGCAGGCTGGGCATTTTCGGTGCGGGTCAAAGCTTCGGTCTGCTGCTGCACTTCTTCGGCCGAGAAAACAGGAATGGGAAAGACGCTCTCGCTGAGCGGGGCGAGACCGGCCTGGGACATGATCTCGTTCATCTCGGCAAACACCTGGCGCATGGGCGGAAAGTTCATCGCCAGTTCCTTGCCCATATTGACGTACTGCGCCCCCTGGCCGGGGAACAAAGCCACCACCTTGCCGCCGGTGGGCAGCGCCTGACGGCGATAGTAGACGCCCTTGGGATGTTCCCAGCTTTCACTCTCCAGGTTATCCGCCAGCATTTTGACGCTCAATTGCAGTAACTGGACTGCCTCCGTTAGTGAAGCTGCCACAAAACCCAGCCGGGCCGATTCGGCAGCCAGTTCCAGGTTGGCGGATTGGGCAGCCAACGCAGTCAGACGTGCCGCACCGTTTTCGCTTTCGAGAGCGGACAGTTCAGTTCGGCAGGTTTCCAGTAATGCCTGCGGGGTCACTGCCTGGAACAGCAACATATCGGCACCGCACTGCAACCGGTAGGCCTGCTCATGATCGCAGTTATATTCTTCCATCACAATGTGAAAATTCGTGCCGCCAAAACCAAAAGCGCTGACCCCAGCCCGGCGCGGCGTGGCCGCATTGCGGAGAATCCAGGGGCGGGTTTCTGTGTTCACATAAAACAGGGAATCCTCAATGCCCATCTTGGGATTGGGCTGGGTGACATTCAGGGTAGCCGGCAGGACCTTATGATGCAGCGCCAGGGCAGCCTTGATCATTCCGGCGGCGCCGGCAGCCGCCTTGGTATGGCCGATCTGCGACTTGATGCTGCCCAAAGCAATCCTTCTTTCCTTGGAATCGCCAGGAAGAAAAACCTGCTGCAAACCTTCGAACTCGGCCGGGTCCCCTGCAGCAGTGCCTGTGCCATGCGCTTCCAGCAGACCGATGGTCTGCGGAGCGAAGCCGGCTTCCTCATACGCCCGGCGCAGTGCTTTGGCCTGGCCTTCGGGGCGCGGGGCATAAATGCTCTTGTAGCGCCCGTCACTGGATGCGCCGATACCACGGATGACAGCATAAATATGATCTCCATCCCGTTCGGCGTCTGCCAGGCGCTTGAGCACCATCATGCCGATCCCCTCACCCGCCAGCATCCCGTCGGTTGCAGCATCAAAGGTACGCACGTGGTCATTTTTTGAAAAAGCGGGCGTCTTGCTGAAGCACAAATAGGTGAGGATGGAATTGTCGGTATCCACGCCGCCGGTGATCATCATGTCGGCCCGGCCTTCGACCAGTTCGCCGATAGCGGTCTTAATCGCAGCCAGCGAACTGCCACAGGCCGCATCCACAGTGAAGTTCGTGCCGCCCAGATTAAGCCGGTTGGCGATCCGCCCGGAAACGACATTGCCAATGGCGCCAGGGAAAGCATTTTCGCTCCAGCCGACATAGGCGGCTTTGATCTTTTCGACAATGCGTTGCGTGTCCTCCGCAGGAATGCCTACATTTTTCAACACCCTTTCCCAAATGGGATACTGCAGGCGCACTACCAAAGGCACGAACAGTTTGGAAGACATGCCCACCATGCCCAATACCACACCGGTTTGTTCCAGAATGCTCTCCTCTGCCTCGAAATAACCGGCGTCGAGCATGGCTTGCTTGGCCACCACCAACGAGAGGAGCTGCGAGACATCCGTCACTTCCAGAATATTGGGAGGCAGGCCAAATTCCATCGGGTCAAAATCAATATCAGGAATGAAACCGCCCACCCGGGAGTAACTTTTATCCGGCGCATTGGGATCAGGATCATAATATGCCTGCACATCCCAGCGCGAAGCGGGCACTTCGGTGATGCAATCCACTTCTCCGAGGATCACATCCCAATAATGATTTAAATTTTCCGCTTTGGGAAAAATGGACGACATGCCAATGATGGCCACCGGATGTTCTTGCAAGGGAGCGCGATAGGCGCGTTGAACGCTTCTCTTTTGAGACGACATGATCATACCTCCAATATTGGTTTGAATTGGCTGTCTGGATTGGGCGATCGCGTCCCAGTGAGATCGCCGTTTTTACTGTATCGAGCCGCAGTCTGGATCAGACTGACATGAGATCAAGAGACCTGCTGTACCATTTCAAGTGCAGAAGACTCCCGGGTTTCTGCCGGAGCAGTCTCACCGGCAGCGGGCGGCTTTGCGGGTCGCAAGAAAATGAGCAAGGCTGCCATGACCACGGCCGCGGCACCCAGGCCAACGCTCAAGAACGCAGCCCTGGTGTTTCGGACTTGCTTCTGCACCGGTTTTGCCGGCTGATTGCGCATATTGTTGAAGCCGGTCTGCAAGGCAGCCTGCTGCTGCAACTGACTTCTGAGTTTCTGGCGGATGCCCGATTCGCTGCTCAGGTCCACCTTGTGCAGCGCAGTCGCGAATTGCAAGTCTTCCTGCACATCCTCTGGCAAGGAAGAAGTCAGCGGAATCTCATGATCCTTAACGATCGCATCCAGAAGATAAAATACAATGGCATTCAACTCGCGATTACTCATGACTGACTTCCTCTAACTTTTTCCTTAATTTCTTGATCGAACGATGCAAGATCACACCAACGTTTTGCTCACTCATCCCGGACAAACGAGCAATTTCGCGATTGGTCATTTCGGCCGCAAATTTCAGTGCCAGAAGGTCAACCTGCTCTGAAGACAGGGTTTTCAAGGCCGATAAAAGATGCTGCTGCTCTTCAGCCAGCTCAGCCTGTTTTTCCGGTGAGTCACCCCGCAGCGGCAGGCGTTCAAGACCATCCAATGGCAGCCATTTGATCCGTCTACCCCGCCGCAGGTTGTCATTGACCAGGTTGCGCGCGATTGCAAACAGCCAGGCCGCAAACGGTGCCTTTTGCGAATCATAGCTATCAATTTTTGCCAAAGCCTGTTCAAAGGTCTGCGCTGTCAAATCATCGGCGGTATAAACATCCGGCGAACGATAGCGCATATAAGTGTAAACCCGCGAAAAATAGCGATCGTATAAAATCAGAAAATGACTCGGGTCAGCGGCTACACAGGCGGCTACGGTTGTGTCTTCCAATACTACCCATTCTATTTCGTTCATGCTCACAGTCCAATGGTCCTGTTCTGCAAGTTAATACGCTCAACGAAAAAAAGTATTACAGATGAATTTTATTGGGTCTCAGGGATTTCCTGTGCAAGAGGAATTTGGTGGGGATGTTTTGGCGCTCTGCGCCAAAACATCCCCACCACTACTACCCATCACGCAGCTTCCCAAAGAACCATTGGTAAAATAAAAAGAAGGGGTTGGTTTTCCCCTTCTTGGATATTTCTGTCCAATTTATGGTGGGCTCTTATCAGTCAACTAACACCCGCTACAGCAGTTGTCTTCCACCATGAAAATATTGTGTTACGGCTCTTTTAGCGACAAATATTTCTTTCAGGGCTATGTTGTAAGAACATCCACCGAGAATTTACCGCAGGTTATGGCCTTGAAATAATCCAGCGGCACTTCTTTTTCCGAGTAGACAGTGCGCTCAGCCTGCAAAAGAGAAGTTTTGGCAGATACCCCCAACAAGGAAACCATCTCCCTTGAAGGAGCACTGACCGCTTCAAATTCAATCTGGCCATGATGGAGATTTAGATGATACTGATCGTGCAATAGCTTATAAAGCGAGGTATTCTCTGTATACTTCGTTTCGATCCCGGGGCACAATGCATAAGGAATAAAATGCTCATCCACCAGAAATGGATGCTCGTTCACATAACGAATACGTTTCAGATAATATACGGTCTCTCCCGCTTTCAAACGCAGTTTTTCGGCGATCTCAACATCTGCCGGGATAAGCTGTTTATCGAGGATATGTGAAGAATGTAGGATATTTTTACGATTCATCTCCTCGGTAAAACTGATCAAACCGCCAATGAACCGGGTTCTACCTGTCTGGCTGGTAACAATCGTGCCTTTAGATTTTTCGCGTTTAAGATAGCCTTCATTGACCAACATCAATACAGCCTGCCGCACTGTTGAACGGCTGATACCATACTGTTCGATCATCTCATTTTCAGTGGGGATCGTGTCGCCAAGTCTCCACTGGCCACTTTCAATCCCTTCTTTAATAATCTGCTGAAGCTGGTAATAAAGCGGGGTTGGATTATTTTTATCGAGCGCTACCACTTACGCCCTCCAGATTTCATAATTGGCTACGTTATTTTATTCTATCATAAGAATGAATTGTCATCGTTTTGCAAGATCTTGGGTCTCCGGGATTTGTCGTGGAAGAGGAGTTTTGTGCAGGCTATCCTTCCCGTTCGTTCCCAAAGAAACCTTATTTTTAGACAAGTGCTTTACTGCTTTTTTTATCGAACAACAGGATTTTATCGGGATCCAGTGTCACACTAACCGGGGTATGTGGAGCAGCACGGTATGACGTGGGCATAACCACCTGGATGCGGCTGCCGGGCAATTGAATGGTAGCAACATTCATATCGCCCAGGGTCTCTACAACAAAGATTTCTCCTGCCAACATCCCCTTTCTATTGGCTTCCGAGTGCAATTGAAGATCATAAGGACGAATACCCAGTACTACATCCTCAGGAAAATCGGACCGCAATGCAAACTTCCCAGGCAGTTCCACCCGCAGATTTTTGCTCTGCACAAAAAGCGTTCCGTCCTGGTGAACAAGGTGCCCTTCCAGGAAATTCATGGGCAAATTGCCAATGAACCCGGCTACAAAGAGATCAACCGGATGATCATAAATTTGACGAGGTGTATCAATTTGGTGCAAGCGGCCGTCACTCATCACGGCCACGCGGTCGGCCAAAGCCATGGCGTCTTCCTGGTCATGCGTTACAAGAATCATCGTATAACCCAGATCAATATGCAACCGTTTAATATACATGCGCATGTGAAAGCGTTGGCTGGTATCCAAGTGCGAGATGGGCTCATCAAGCAGAAAAACATTGGGCTTGCGGATCAGGGCACGTGCCAAGCCTACCGCCTGAGACTGACCACTGCTGAGCTTGCCCGGTTTCTTTTCAAAAAGTTCGGTGATCCCAATGATCCCAGCCACCTCACGAACACGTAGGTCCACCTCAGCCTGATCCCGTCCGGCTGCACGCAGTGGGAACGCCAGATTCTCATAAACAGTCAAAGTGGGATAAAGTGCATACGTTTCAAAGGCCATCGCCACATTCCGTTCGCTTGGTTTTCTTTCAATGATCGAAGCCCCATCAAAGAGAATGTCCCCATCGGTGATCTCCTCCAAGCCGGCAATCATGCGCATGGTGGAAGACTTTCCGCAACCCGAAGGCCCAAGAAAGGCGATGAACTCCCCATCCTGTATGTCCATCGAGATGCCGCGCACCGCAATAACTTTGCCGTATTGTTTGTGAACATTATTTAAAGTTACAGAAGCCACAGCAACCTTCCTTATTTATAGACCGAAGTAGCAATTGATCCGGCAGGATGAAAAATTGCATTTCCATCAGCAAACACGTGCAGGAAGTGAGCATGCAAACCCAGCCAGGCACTTTCGCCCACTTTCCAGTTTTGATCAGGCGGGGTAACCACCTGAGCCAATTGATCGCCAAGCTTGACAGTGATCAAATTTCGATGGCCCTGGCTTTCGACCAAATAAATTTCGACTGGTGTATTGCAAAAATCATCCGCTTCCGCTGCCAAAGATGTTCGATTAGCCCGCAAACCTAGAGTGAGATTACAGTCTTTTGAAAAATCAGGCAATTTTTGTGTGCCGCTGGGTAAATAGATATCCGTGCCCAGCAGACGATATCCATTTGAACCATTCGAAGATGCACAGGCCACTTTCAGAAAACTCATCGGGGGATCACCGATGAAACTGGCCACAAAATCGTTGGCCGGGTTCCTATACACTTCTTCTGGTGTGCCTTCCTGCATGATACGTCCCTTGTTAAGCACAATCACTCGATCAGCCAGCGCCATTGCTTCCCGATAATCATGGGTTACATGAAGAACAGTAGAATGTTTCTCCAGACAGATATTCTTCAACTCAGCCCGCATCTGAATGCGCAGCCGGGCATCAAGATGTGAAATGGGTTCATCCAGTAAATACAGATTTGCCTCGCGAATTAAGCAACGGCCCAATGCCACCCGTTGCCGTTGCCCGCCGCTCAAAAAGCCAGGTTTGCGATCGAGCATGGATTCGATATGCAGTAATTCGCCCATGTTCTGCACCCGTTGCCGGATCTCAGCTTCTGGCAACCCTCTGGCACGTAATGGAAAAGCCAGATTCTCAAACACCGTCAAATGCGAATATAAGGCATAGTTCTCAAACACCATCGAGAAATTGCGTTTCTCGGGAGGCACATCCTTTAAAGAAAATCCCCGAAAGAAGATTTCGCCGTAATTTGGCTGGGCAATTCCAGCAATCAACCGCAAGGTGGTGGATTTTCCGGCCCCGGCCGGGCCAAACAATACCACAAACTCCCCCTTTTCTACCATGAAACTTAAATTGCGCACCGCCAGGGTGGTACCAAACCGCTTGGTGACGCCGCGTAATTCCATCATTTCAGCGCCTCCTTGCCCATTTCCTGCAAGAGTTCTTGATACGCTTTTCGTTCAATCTCTTCCTCATAACGTTTTTGGCGAATCATTTTTCGAATGCCCAGAATAAAATAAAGCATACCGATAGCAATACAAATGATCAATCCCATACTGACACAAGGCACGACAGGATCGATGAATTTGAGCCAGATCAATCCGCTAGCCACTGTCAGGATCAATGACCACCAGAACCGATCCCAAATAGCTGATATTGACATGTGATCCTCCTCGCGACCTAACCGCGTACCGCCCCAAAGGTCAGGCCGCGTACAATCCAGCGCTGCAAGATGAGGGCAAACAAAATCATCGGTACCACACATACCGTAGCTGCCGCAGAGAGCGGCCCCCACAAAATGCCGCGCTGTGTCCAGAAATCACCCACCCCGACAGTGATTGTTTTGGCCAAATTGCGGGTAAGGATGGAAGCAAACAAGTATTCATTCCAGGAAAATAAAAGGCAGAAAATCGCTGTTACTGCAATGCCAGGCGCAGCGAGCGGTAAGACAACTTTCCAGAATACCTTGAAGCGCGTATAGCCGTCCAGCCGCGCCGAATCTTCCAGTTCAGTGGGGATATCCTGAAAGAACGAGTGCATCAACCAGATGGCAAAGGGCAAGTTAAAGATGGTGTAACAAACCACCAAAGTACCCAAGCGGTCCTGACCCAGCTGCAGCCACTGCCCCAGGCCAGTATTGCCAACGGTGCGGAAGATGACAAAGAAAGGCAGCACCACTGCAATGGCAGGCATCATGCGGGTGGTCAGGATAAAGAACATCAAGTTTCCACCGCCTACGTTATAACGGGCAAAGCCATAGGATGCAAATGCTCCAGTCACAATCACGATGGCTGTGGAGCCCAATGCCACAATCAAGGTATTCCGAATGTAGAGCGCAAAATTTGCCTGCTGAAATGCATACTGATAATGCTCCAAAGTTGGCGTGAAAAAGAACACAGGCGGTGAGATGAGGATGGCATTCGTTGGTTTGATCGAAGTCGAGATCATCCAGTAAATCGGGAACAATGTAAGAATCAGAACGGCAACAGCAATCGTTTGCCGCAGGATATCCATGGGAGTAAATTTCTTTGTGCGCATAATTTACCTCATACCAGTTAATTGGAACGCGCTCGTTCGGCCTGTTGGCGCATCAAACGCCGCAATACCAGGCCTGAAAACACAACGATGAGGAACAAGATGATCAACGCCATCGCACTGGCCTGATCCATACGAAACTGCTTTAGGCCAACCCGATACAACAAATACGTTACCGTTTCGGTTGCGTTCCCGGGCCCGCCGCGGGTTGTGGTGGCAATAGGGTCATACAGACGGGCCGCGTCGATCGACCGCAAAATGAAGATCAGGGTCAGCACTGGGGAAAGAAGTGGAAAAGTCAAGCGCCGTAAAACCATCAGGGTGGAGGCACCATCCAATGAGGCTGCCTCAAAAGGTTCTTTGGGCAGGGATTGAAGTCCGGCCAATGTGATCAGCATGACAAAAGGAGTCCACTGCCAGACATCAAAAATAATGACGCTGAACAATGCAATCTTTGCATCACCCAGCCAGTTCAACGGCTGTAAACCAATGACCTGTAGGGCAGCGTTATATACGCCAAAATCAGAGTCATACAGATAACGCCAGATCATGCCCACAGCAGCCGGAGCCGAAGCCAGCGGCATTAAAAACAACGAACGGATAATCCCCTTGAACCATTTAAGGCGATTGATCAAAAAAGCCAGGCTAATCCCCAGCAGCATTTGAATGCTGACCGAAATGATGGCAAAAAAGAGCGTCCGCTGTGAAGATTGCCAAAAAACCGTGTTGTTCAATGCATAGCGAAAATTGGTCAACCCAACAAAGCTCCAATCTGTTGTCGGGCCGGCTGTCAAATCCACATAACGGAAGGCCAAATTGATCGCATAGAAAAGGGGAAACAAGCCGAAGAAGAACAGCACAATCATGGCTGGTGCAACCAGTAAAGCACTGTACATCTTGTCAGACATGACCTTGTCACTGGATTTTCTCTTGGAAAAGAGCTGGGGAATTTTCATGGGGTTCTCCGCACATCTGGACTTTCAGGTTGGGACAGGGAGCCAGTGGCGCTCCCTGTCCCGCAAAACTTCCATCAGCTAGATATTACTTGCGTAATTGTACATCCTTGTCGAAATTATAAGGCAGGTCACAGCCTTCGGCAGGTTTGGGGAAGCCTTCATTAATAATCTGGCAACTGCCGTTACAAAATTCATCAATCTTCTTGGCGAATTCAGCCATGGCCGCCTCGGGTGTCATCTCACCAGATGCTGCGGCAGACAACCAGGCCGGGGCTTCTTCATAGATCTTGGCAGCCTGGGGCACATGAATGTAATTGGTATACCAGCATTTTGCAGCATGATCCAAAATCGGAACCAGCACCGGGAAGTGACCAGCAGCCTCGCGGCGAGTCTCATAGAAGTTCTTGTCGCCCAAAATGCTCATCCGGGTAGTTGATCCACCGCCTTCGGCAAAGCGCCGTTGGGCTTCAGGGCCAGTAATCCATTTCAGGAACTGCCAGGCTTCTTCGGGATGCCGGGTGGTCTTGGCAATACCCAGGGTAAAAGCACCCGCCCAGGTTTTTCCACCGCCAGGCAGAGCAGCCATGCAAGCCTCAGATCCGGGGACATTCTGTTCCACTTTGACAGCGTTAGGCCATTGATCCAGATACATCGGACCGGTCATAGCAACCAGTCCGGAATTAAACTGGCCAACCACAAAGTCATAACCGCCACTCAATGAACCCGCCGGGGCATAAGGGAGCAGCTCATTGGTGTAAAGTTTGACCGCTTCCAGATATGCAGGGTCATCGACACCGGGCGTGCCATCATCATTGATCACATCCCCACCAAGCGTCCAAGCAATGGTGTTAATTTCGTCAAAAATATGGGTGAAGCGTCCTGCCATCAAACCGATGCCATAAAGATCCTTATCAATCGTCTGCCCTTTCACGGTTTCACCCGGGCTGCGGCGGAAGAATTCGGCAATATCAGCCATTTCCTGGTATGAAGCAGGGATGTCCAGTTCATAACCATACTTGGCCAGAAAGGCCTCTTTTTCCTGGGGGTCTTCAAACAAATCGCAGCGGTAGAACATTCCAGGCGTGAAGGTGTAATAGGGAAGACCATAGATCGTACCCTTCCAGCCGCCGGATACATTCAGCAAGGCCTGAGCCATATCTTCCACCTGGAATTCCGCATTATCTCGTTTAATGAAGTCGTCCAATGGGTAAATATACTCGTTGTTCGCCCATTCGCTCTTCCATGAAACATTCCAAGTGATGATGTCATAGGTTCCAGTCCCGCCCACGATATCGAGTACTTCTTTCTCATACATGGTTGGCAGGTCCATTTCAACGATGTTGACTTTGATACCAGTCTCTTTGGTAAAGTCATCCGCCAGGGTTTTGGCCCAATCGGTGTAGAAGCCAGCCAGGGTTGCCCAAGTAACCGTGACGGTTTCACCCGGGGCGGCAGGAGCTGGGCTGTCGCCAGCAGCTGGTTGATCTGCGGCCGGAGCAGCTGGAGCGGTAGGAGCAGCCGGTTTGCAAGCAGCCAGAAGGAAGGAAAGCAACACAACCATCACAACGATCTTTTTCAAAAGCATCTTCACATTCATTTCCATTCTCCTAAAGCATATACATGATTGAACTTCTGACAATGATTTTTATTCGAACAGTTTTTTCGTATTCACCTCCGTCATGCAGGCGAGCTGAACTAACAGCTGCCCTGTGGTAGCTGGTTAACGAATTTGGATGCAGCCTTTCAAAAAACGGTTAACTCAATGATCAATATCTAAAATACCTGAAACGATCATTGCAGATACGGTGGAATCAACGATAATCATGCACCACTTTGCCCAACGGCAAGTACAAATCACCTTCACCAAAAAAACCACCTAGAATCTGCTTTGGTTCAAGCAGGTAAGTTGGGTCAATTTCTGATCTTTCGTAGAGCACTGAGGCACGCCCGCCAAAGAATTTCCCTTCATGGGCAGTAAATTTGCCTTCCGTAAGGATCAATTCGCGAACTGGCGTACCACCTTCCTCTGCACTGGGAATATATTTCAAGGAGAAAACGCCATCACGGCTCCACGGGATCTCGTCCATGGAGGCTTCATACTCTGGCACAACCAAAGTCTTGAGAATTTGATGATCCAGGCGGGTCACCTTGCCGATCACTGCTTCCTGCTCATGCACTAGGGTGATCTCGGCCATTTTTTTCTGGTAGCCCCAAATTTCGCGGCCCGCAGTCAAAGGTAAGGACGTGTTAACATACAGGAAAGGTTCATAATCTCCCTCCAGATCCTTGTATTTAACCTGGACATAAATGGCCATTTCCTTGAATGCACCTTGAGTGGTACCCAACTCAAACTGAGAAACCCAGGTAATGACACGATTGGAACGCGGTTCCAACGGCGCCGGAATGACGCGCCTGATATTCTCCAGATCGGTCTCATAGACCACCAACTGAATGCGCATATCTTTCCAAACCAGTGGCGGTTTGCCATAAAGCGGAGAAACGATTGGATTGGTATAACCCCAGTTTTCGGTATTCATTAATGACCTCCTGTGATTAAAATGATAGGTACTGTTTAAATTTCAAACTGCTGTTTCTCAGGTGATAAAACTTCGATATTGCTCGAAGAAATTCCGTTCCAACAAGAATAGAACACCTTAGTGTTTTAGATCCTGGGCAGCCATCAGGTCACCCAGGTCAGACAAATGCAAGCCTGCTTGAACGAAGATGGGTAGCACCTTTTCATAGATGGCCGTATGCTGCGGGTCAGGATGAATAACATCCTGCACTTCATGAATCTGATCCACAAAATCAAAACTTTCCCACAGACCGGTGCCAACTGCTGCACAAGCTGCTGCACCAAGGGCGGCAGCCTGCTGATCGATATTGGTCTTGACAATAGTGGTATTGTAAACGTCGGCATAGATTTGACGCCAAAGTGCGCTCCGGCTGCCGCCGCCAACCACCAATATTTCCTCATTGAGAGTTTCCATGCGGCGGAGAGCATCAAGGGCAATCCGCAGCTCCAGGGCGATGCCCTCCATTGCCGCGCGGATCAAATCGGCCCGGGTATGGAGCAAATCCATGCCAACAAATGCCCCTCGGATATTGGTACTGGCACTCAACGATGTACCGCCAGCCATATTGGGATTGAACAACAAGCCATTGGAGGCAACTGGAGACTCGGCAGCTTCAGCAGTCATCAAATCATACACATCCCTGCCAAGCTCTTCTGCCTGCGTTTTCAGATCACGGCAGAATTGATCACGCACCCAGCGAAAGCTCGTCCCGGCAGAAAATGTACTGACCGCCGAAGTGAACAAACCAGGCAGTACATGCGTGAACACAAACGGTCGTACATGATCATCGATCAGGGGTTTCGATGACGTTACTGCGATCCAGCTGGAAGAACCCTGAGCGTTATACACCCGGCCTTCACGTGTGTTGCGCGCACCCAATGCCATGCAGGAGTTATCCACTCCACCAGAAACCACCCGAACTGTTGATGGTAAACCAAGTTCTCCAGCCGCTGCCCGAGTCAAAGTACCGATGGCCTGCGTGGAGGGAACGATCTCCGGGAAGATTTCCCTTGGCAGGCCGCTGGCCTTCAGCAATCGATCATCATAGCCCCAAGCCAGAAGGTCATATACGCCGCTGCCAGAGGCATAGGAATAATCCGTAGCAATCACGCCTGTCAATCGGTAGTTGACATAGTCTTTGCTGCCAATCACCTTGGCTATACGGGCAAACATTCCCGGTTCATGCTGGCGATACCACATGATCTTGAAGACCGTATATAAAGGAGCCGGAAAACCATTGCCTGTTTTGCGATACCATTCTGCTTCCGGGATAGAATTGAAAAACTCACTTGATTGCTGATGGGCACGGGAATCAGACCAAATGGGTGTTGCTTGGCGCAACAAATCACCTTTATTATCAAGGGGTATCGCACCCAAGCTTTGTCCTGAAATGCCAATACAAACAATATCCGCCGGTGTGATATCCGATTCTGTAAGCAAACGCCGCGTGCTGGTCACCACAGCCTGCCACCAATCCTGCGGGCGCTGCTCATGCCAACCACTGTGCGGATACAAAGTAGGATAAGGCTCAAAACATTCTGCCAGACAATGTCCATGCAAATCATAAAGTGAAGATTTATTCCCCCCTGTGCCCAGGTCATAAGCAAGAATCAAAGAAGACACAAAAATACTCCTTGGGATTAGCGCAAAACAATTGGCTGGGGCAATGATTCGAGCTGATCGAGAATACCAGCAGCCGAAGATGCGGATATACCAAAGCGGCTGGCGCCGCGGCGATACATTTCCAAAAGGCTCTCAACACCGCGTACTCCACCCGATGCCTTGATCTTGATAGCATCGCCAACATGACGTTTGATCAGGGCAATATTTTCAAGCGTGGCCCCGGAAGGTGCCCATCCGGTTCCTGTCTTAACAAAACGAGCGCCGGCCTTTATTGCCAGGTCACAACCCATGCGGATTTGGATATCATTCAAATAATAACATTCCAGGATTATTTTAACTGGTTTTCCCTCCGCAGCTTCAACAACAGCCGCCATATCCCGATACACATCATCATACCTCCCGGAAAGATGAGCGGCGACATCAATCACCATATCAATTTCATCCACGCCCATTGTGACCAGTTCGCGTGCTTCTTTCACCTTCACCGTTGTCGTATGCCCACCTGAAGGAAGCCCTACATTGCCACCTAACTTTGGTGCATCCGGGTATTGCTGCAGCAGGGCTTTGGCGCGGGAGGTCTGCGACGGCAGGATCGTGACTAGGTAACAATGATATT
>JAGVAB010000124.1 GCA_020060485.1 Anaerolineales bacterium | reverse complement strand
GCCATCTCAATCATTTTGCCCTGCGTGCTCGTTTGTACCTCAAGGCTACCCGCATCGCTTTTGATGAACTTCAAGCCCTCAAGGCTGCGTAACATCAGTGAATCAGTGATTATACGTTTGATAGCGCTGATGCCGCTTCTTTGAACGATATAGGTAATGCTCTTACCATCTTCTGACCAAAGGGGACTGGCAATGCGGCCGGACACATCATCGAGTTCTTTTTGATCGCCGCCGTTCAGATTACTCGAGATCAGCCTGGAAACATCGGTTGTCGTATAGGGGAAATGGATTTGTGCGAAACTGATCAATTTGTTGTCAGGGCTTAGACTCAAAGCGGTTGATTCGCGGTCCCAGACTGGTGCAGGCAGCGAATCCTCATAGATCCTTTTCTCAGTATAGGTGCCATTTTTGTTAAGGGTGACAAGATACACGCCGTCTTCTTCACCACAGCCATACATGCCTGAGAAGCGAACGGTTGCAAGGAAAGATTGGCTGTCAGGCAACCATTTGATGTCTGAATAGCAGCCGTTAAAAAGATATAAAGTTTGTGTGGGGATGTTAGCAAGTAGATAAGAAATACCTTCCCAGTGGAATACAGAAATCCATAACCATTGATTGTCTGGTGACCATTGCTTTGGGGAGAACGAGTGGTATTTGGACAAGTCTTCAAAGTTCAAAGAATGTGTCAGCAGTTCATAAGACGTGTTTTCATTCAGGTTGTGAAGCTGCAAGCCTACGTCATCACTATAGGCCAGCATTGCATTGTCATTGGAAAAAGAAAATCCGGCATTGTAGACAAAGTAGGTTTTGGATGGTGAAAATTGGGTTTCAAACGGATTTTTTAGGATATGTGTACCTTCATCATCTTTATATGCCAGCCAGCTTTGGTCCGGGCTTAAGGCCGCGAATTGGATTTTCCCATTATTTTGCACAGGGATGATCTCTTCCGACCAGTCCTGCATGTGGAAGCGCCGGATCTCCCCGCCGGAGAAGTAGAGCAGGTCGATGTCAGGACCGGGAGTAGGCGAGGGCGTGAGGGTGGGTGTGGAGGTTGCCTGAGGAGTGGGGGTGTTTGTCGGCGTGGGGCTGAGCGTCGCGGTCGATGAAGGAGGGATAACCATTTCGGTAGGTGCAGGCGCGGCAGGCATGCATCCCCAGGTGGTGAGGATGAGGATGGCGCTTATTCCGAGGATGAATCGTTTCATCACCATACTTCTTTAGAAATATTTCTCCAGACTGCGCTCAAATGCTTCAAAGGTCGTATACACTTCTGCGTGCCAGCCGATTTCATACGCGGCTTTGACGTTTTTGAGAGCATCATCAAAGAAGAGGATGTCTTCTTTTTTCAAGTTGAGAGCCTTTTCAATATGCCGGTAATAGGCAGGGTCCGGTTTTTGCGCGCCGATCTCGCAGGAGATAAAGAGGTGGTCAAAGATGTTCAGAAAGCCCATGGCTGTGCGCATGTAGGCGGCGCGGTTGGCTTCCTGGTTGGTGGTCAGGCAGCAGACGAAGCCGTCCTGACGCAAGCGCTGTATGACTGCGATGATGCGTTCGTCGATGACATGGTCGGTGTGCATCCAGGCGTGAATGAAGGTTTCCATGCTGTCCTGCCAGCCCCACTTGTCCAGGAATGGGGGTAGTTCATCTTCGAGGCGGGCCTGGCCGGTCAGGCAAGCATTGAATGGCCCGCCGAAAAAGTCCGCGGTGATCTCGCGGGTGATGCCGTATTCTTCGTCCAGGCGTTTGGCGTAGAGCAGTTGGGGGTTGACGACCACGCCGTCAGCGTCGAAACAGATGGCTTTGATGGGCAAAATGAACTCGTTTCTTAAGGAACCGGTGTGGTGATGGAAGAAAAGACGCCGCCAATGGCCGGCCCCATTAACGCCAGGACGGCGATCATGCACAGCGGGATGAGAAGTAAAAGGTAAGGCGACAGGACTGCGGCCACTGCCCTGCCGGTGGTCAGGTTGTGCACAACCTTGAAGATGCGCACGGTGAAGATCACATTGAAAACATAACCAGCCAGTACCAAAACCAATGTTAGAAACAGACCTGCAACGGGGATACTCGAGCCAAGCGCAAACACAGACATGAGGATGCCCAATGGCACAAAGTAAATCGAACTCAGATAGGCCTGCGCGTTGAATGATCCTTTCCCACCAAAGATGTGGGCGGCGGCATAGTTGAGGCCATTGTATGCATAAAAGCTGATCGGGGCCAGGAAGAGGCTGAAACAGCATACAGAGACGGTCATGGGCAAAAGAAAAGCGTTGTACTCAGCTACCTGGGAAGCGGCCTCATTCCCAAAAGAGGCGATCAATCTGCCGAGCAGGCTGGATACGACCGTCATGAACATGGACACGGCGGTGTAGATCAACACGCTGTAGATGGTATTGCGCACGCTGGTGTGCGGCAGTTCCGCGGCAAAGAAGTCTTCGTTCATGTGCCCGATTTTGAGCCACAGCGGGGGTATTTCTGCAAATGGTCTGGCGGTATCTTCCTGAATGGCAGTTTGTTCGTCGATTTCCATGTGGGTGCCCCTTTGTGGATGTAGATGAGATTACGATCTTTTAATTATACATTCCGGCGGTCTCAAAGCAGGCTTCATGACACGCCCTCCTGTTTTTATTGTATCGGTTTTGGAAGATCAGAAAACGAATTCCAGCAGCCGGTGTTTGCTGATGTAACCGGCTTTTTCCAGGGTTCTGCGGGAGGCGGTCTGGCGATCTCGTCCAGCGAGGCAATTTCCTGAAAAGAGAGGTGATCAAGGTCGAGTTTCATGGATGATTTTTGGTAGACCTTATTCCGGTATCTTTGGCTCCCGCAAATTAGGGATTTGGGTTCGTTGCATTTCAATTGCCTTGTCTGATCCAGAGACCTTCACGACCTCCCCTGCGTCTTCATAAATCCTTATTTCTTAATAGCTTGCAGAACGATTGAGTGGATACCAGGATCGCTAACCTTTGACATCCCGAATCCACCGCACCCTGCTTGTTGATGAGGCATACATTGCATTGGTGGCGCAGATGGATGCGTGTATGCTCCATTTTTTCCATGTGTATGATTCATTCCTGACGTCATATTTCAAACTGAACCCTAAAGAATACGTGATCCACAGTATGCGAAAGGGATAAATCTCGTGTTGTGCTTTCATGTGTTGTGCCAGGTCCCAACGCACTTCTGGCTCCAGGATCAGTGGGAAAAGAGCACCTGCAAGCCTTGCCGAAATGGGTTCAAACAAGAAAAGAAGTAACCCCGACAGGAGGGCGCCCAAAAAACCACCGATAACGAGTGCAAACAATAAGGCGCCCAAGACAGTTGTTTTAGTTTCTGCGTTTGTCCATTTAAAAACGCCGATTATCCCAATAGCAATTCCCAGCAACATGGGTATCCAACTTGCATCACTGTTCAATCGAGCGAGTTTCTCCAATTTTTTTCGAATCGTCAACGCTAGCTGATAGTGTTCTGAGCAGTAGGGCACACGAAAAACTTCCCCATATTCGATATGCGCAGTTCGTTTTAAACCATACCGTTGTTGCGACTGTCGCGCATCGAGGTCCAATATGTTTTCTGCCGGCGTACCGCAGTAACAGCAAAGGCTTGGAACCGTTGTCCCAATATCAGGTGCCATTTCCAATACAGGTGGATTCCCATCATCAGGGGTGAGAGCGGCTGGTATATTCATTTTCGTTTCTCCTTATTTCCAACACGAGAATTGCACAAGCAAACAATGAGCTATCTGCTAAAGACATTGTCTTTTAAGGGGAAACCGATAATGCTCAATAATTAAAAAGATGAAAGGGAAGTTTGCTTACTGCTCATTGCATAGACAGCAAAAATATTTTCGATTCAGGATACAGCTGTTGGCCAATAATTTGGTAAAGGTGCGCAGCACTTTGTAGTTCATGAATTACAACACAATTGGTATTCGGAACCACTGATTCTCTCTTCTAGAATGATTATATTCCTTATTTAGTCCTATGTTTCACCGAAAAAAATCCTCCTCTTGCGGAAGATACGATCTATTCCTTCTCTTTCCAAAAACCGTAACTGTGTATACTTACCAGCCGAGTCTTTTAATTACCTTCTTCATGCGTTTCTCCTGGGCGGCGGAAAATTCCGGGCGGCGGGCTTCAATGGCGGCCAGGAAGGCGGTGCGGTTGCTTTCGGTGACGGCAGGCAGGATGCTTTCGGCGTGGGTGGGAACGTCCCGCGGCGTGCAGGTTTTGAGCTGATCCAACAGGAAGGGAAAAATGCGCGGACTGTGCTGCGGTGCGCCAGCCGCCACCTGGGCCAGGACGCTGACGCCGGTTACTTGCGTGATGACAGATCTGTTTTCTACCACTTTCAGCAAGGTGTCCAGTTCGCGCCCAATTTCCTCCGGGCGCAAGGAGGCGATGGTCTTCAAGGCGATCATCGCGCCCCATACTAGGCGGTTGTTCTTGTCAGTGAGCAGTTTTAGAAAATCTTTCGCATAGCTGTCAATCAACTCCGGGCGCAGGTAGCCCACCTCATAGAGCACTTTCAGGCAGTCGCTGCGCACGTTCTTCTCGCTGTGCCACAGGTTTTCGGCGATCTCCTGGATGCCGGCGCGGTCTTCGCTTTCGGCCAGCTCTTTGGCCAGTTCCTGGTTGGGAACTTCGTCGCGGCGTCCCTGGAACCAGGCGATCTTTTGCAGGACAGGCATTGGATGATCTCCTTGAAAGGTGGTGCAGCAGCCCGAGTTTATGTGGGTTTGTAACGACTTCAGTCGTTACTTCATTTATTTACTGATGTTACGCAGCCTTGAGGGCTTGAAGTTCATCAAAAGCGATGCGGGTAGCCTTGAGGTACAAACGAGCACGCAGGGCAAAATGATTGAGATG
>JAGVAB010000145.1 GCA_020060485.1 Anaerolineales bacterium | reverse complement strand
GCATAACAGCCGCCCTCAAAATTGAACACCCCATTGTCGCTCCAGCCATGCTCGTCATCACCAATCAGATGGCGACCCGGATCAGCTGACAGAGTGGTCTTGCCGGTGCCGCTCAAGCCGAAGAACAGGGCTGTATCGCCAGTCGGGCCGATGTTGGCTGCGCAGTGCATGGGAAAAATATTCTGCAGCGGGAACAGATAATTGAGCACGGTAAAAACAGTCTTCTTTACTTCGCCGGCATAACGGGTACCGGCGATGATGGCCAGCTTTTGGCCCAGGTGGATGGCGATGACGACATCCGAGCGGGTGCCATCGATCTCCGGCTCTGCTTCAAAACCTGAAGCCACCAGCACTGTGAACTCTGGGGAAAATTCCTGGGCGGGGACGTTGCTGGCGTGCAGGAACATGTTGTAAGCAAACAGGCTTCCCCATGCGGTATCGGTGATGATGCGGGCCGGAAAACGATAGGCCGGGTCGGCGCCGCCGAAGCAGTCCTGCGCAAACAGCTCCTTCTGCCGGAAGTATTCCAGCACGCGCTCCTTGAGCCTCTCGAATTTCTCCGGCGCAAAGGCCTGGTTGGCTTTACCCCAGCATACATGTTCCTGGCTGGATGGTTCACTGACAAAGAATTTGTCATTGGGGGAACGGCCGGTACATTTGCCAGTGTATACCACTAGCGGGCCGGATTCGGCCATCATGGCTTCACGCCGCTGGATGATTTCTTCATAAAGCAGGGGTGGGGTGAGATTCCAGTGGATCTTCCTGGCCTGAACCGTGGTCTTGGTGATCAATTCAAACTGGGAACCTGGGTGATCAAACATGGAAAATTCTCCCGTGGATTTATATGCGAGCATGGGAAGGAGGCCAATTTACCTGTTCCGTTTTCACGATCATTCGCAGCCAGTGAGTAACGCAATGACGGCCATGCGGATCGGGCCGCCGTTGGCAGCCTGGCGGAAGTATCCGGCGCCTTCGTAGGCGTCCACCTCGCGGGCGATTTCGTCCACCCGCGGCAAGGGATGCAGAATGGTGATGCCCGGTTTGGCCTGCTCGAGGAAATCGCGATTGATGACGTAGGTGTTTTTCAGGCGGTCGTATGCCCCCGGATCGGTGAAGCGCTCTTTCTGGATGCGGGTCATGTAGATCACATCGCTCCTGGCCGCCGCCTCGGCCAGGCTGGGAGTCTCGATTACTTCAATACCGTCGTCTTTCAGGATGCTGGTGATCTCCGGGGGCATGCGCAGCTCTTCGGGTGACACAAAGTAGAAGCGCGGGCCATATTTACCCAGCAGCCAGGAGAGGGAGTGCACGGTGCGTCCATTCTTCAGGTCGCCTGCCAGGGTCACGGTGAGATTGTTCAACCGCCCCTTTTCTTTTTGGATGGTGTACACGTCCAGCAAGGCCTGGGTGGGGTGTTGCCCGGAACCGTCGCCGCCGTTGATCACAGGCACGCTGGCGCCATCGGCCAATTCGCGGGCGCTGCCTTCCTGCATGTGGCGGATGACGGCAATATCCGCATATCCATCGATCATCTTGCCGGTGTCATAAAGCGTTTCACCCTTCACGGCCGAACTGGATTCCTTGGCATCCGGCACAGAAACCACCTGTCCTCCCAGGCGCAGCATGGCCGTTTCGAAAGACAGGCGTGTGTGGGTGGAGGGTTCGTAGAATAAAGTTGCCAGTACCTTGCCAGCGAGATTGCTCAACCGTCCACCGGAAGCCAGCACCTGTTCAAAGCGCATTGCGGTTTCCAGGATCAGGCTGATTTGCTCCAGTTTGATATCTTTAACGTGCAGGATATCTTTGCCTTCTAGCACGGATGACATGCAGGGTTTCCTCCTGATCGTTTCCTGAAGCAGGGTGGTTATGGTACTTATATCTATTGTACACAATTTCCGGGACATGGTGTCCGGTCAGGGGCGCGTTTGTGAGGTTGGAATTCATTAACGTGCTGGCACACGCATATTTGTTGATATTTCCAGGGATGAATGAGTGAAAATCAGGTCACGCGTTCTTTGTTTTTTCCCGCTCCGAGAGCAGCATACCGACCAGGATGAGAATCGTGCCAACGCCAGAAACCAGTGAGATGGTTTCATGCAAGATCAGCGCCGATGAGACGATCGTGATGACAGGTACCATGTAAATATACACGCTGGTCTTCACCGGCCCCAATACATGCACGGCATAGTTCCAGGTGACGAAGCAAAGCGCTGAAGCGACCACACCCAAAAAGGCCAGATTGAGAATATTGGGCAGGCTGGTCAGGCGATCCAATCCCCAGCGGAATTCGAATAGCGGCAGGATAGGGAGCGTGAACAAAAACCCGTAGAAAAATACCTTGCGCGTCAGGGCAAAAACGGCGGTTTGCGGGGCATTAATTTTCTTGATCAGCACGCTGTAGAAGGTCCACGCCAGTGCGGCCAGGATCGAAAGCAGATCACCCAGGGGATTGAGCTTCAGAACGAAGCTGCCGTTAAAGGCAATCAGGATGATGCCCGCCATGGCTGCCGTGAAACCGATGAAAAAATTCCTTTTGAGCTTTTCATGCAGCACGGCGTAACTGGCCAGGGCGATAAAGAGCGGGGCGACCGACACCAGCACGCCAACATTGGCGGCCAGCGTGTATGTAAGGGCGATATTCTGGAAAATGAAATACAGGGTAACCCCGCACAGGCCGGCGGCCATGGGTTTCCATTTGTCCTGCAGGGCGGTGCGGGCAATCTCGTTCCGGTTCAACCTCGGCGGACTGATGATAAAGAGTGTCAGGACTGCAAGGAGCAGGCGAAAAAAGATGATCTCGAGCGGGGTAAACGAAACCAGCAGCACCTTGGTCGAAATAAAGGTAATGCCCCAAACTAAGATCGAAAAGAAAGCGGCGAGATGGCCCCAGATTTGTTTTTGTGTTCCCATTGAGGGTAATTTATACCATATCGTATAAAGTTCAGTTGCTTTTCGGGGGTATCGATGCAGCAAGCGCAGGGTGAAAACTGCCCCGCTTTCCGGCAGTTGGCAGCGGTGAGTGGGTTGCTGTGGGTTTTCACCAGAAGAGGTCAAAAAAATGGAGCAGGGCTTTCTGAGACATGCCAAACATGGTTATTCGATCTGGTATCCGATTTGGGCGAGCAGTTTTGGCAATTGTCGTACCATGGCGCGGTTTTTCTCGCGCTCACTTTCAGGTAATTGTTCCCATTCGACCAGATCAGGGTGGGTACGTTTTTTTTCATTCTTTTGCTGTCCGAATTGCCAGCCATTTGCCAGTTTGGTTTGCCGCCACAAATCATGTTCCAAACGCGCCATCTGATCAACTTCCTCTGGGGTGAAAGTCTTCTCTCCCGCGGCCCAATTTTGAAGAGCATAAATCTGGTAACCGACTGCATTGAGCAGGCGATAGATCCGGTTTGCCTGATGGCGGTTAGCCGCTTTTAATTCCTCGGAAAGTTGATCCCAGGGAAGGCTTTCGGGCAGGTTTTTGGATGAGATTTCATTACCAATACGATATCGTTCATGTAACTCTCGGGCGAGATGTTCGTGAGGTCCTTCCATTAAAAGGGTGGCAGAGCATGTTCGTTCATACAGGTCAAATGGCATCACCTGGCCTGGGTCAGTTTCTCCTGCCGCATGTTTCTCAAGAAAGGCGGATAAACCGCTTTCCTTCTCAATCCGAACCCGGATGGGTACTTTCCGCAGAGCAGGGTTCTGGAGCAGGCTCAAACAAATTTGCAGGCTGAGAACAGGATCGCTAAGGCAAATGTAGACGCGCTGAATTGGTCGATGGTTTGGCATCATTTGCAGAGCGTTTTGCAACAGTGTTGTCGAACTGACATCCACTTGCAGCGCATTAAATTGACAGGCTTTGCCGAGCTGTGGATAATTGTTTAGCAAAGTCTCTGTTTTCTCTTTTGCTTCCCGATCCAGAATAGTGATGTGTAACCGGTCACGCTGTTGAAGAATGTGCCAGAGGTAAGCTGCCTGGATCACCAGATTTTCCCCCAAGCGTCCCAACCCGATGACAAGCAGATGTTCAGGTGCTCTTTGCTGGTCGGAAGAGGCCTGCCAACTTGCATCTTCGTGCAGCAGTTGCTGGGCTGCACGGATATATGGATTGAAGGTTTCCAGTTGGAAAGGAATATAGGCTTCGTGAAATAGTTCGCTGTGCTTGAGTAGATTGAGCAAGTCCGCGGATGCGAGATGAACAATACACGTCAGTGTGCCATTGCGTCGTCCGCGGGTGAGTTGTTGGGCCTGAAATGAAACTTGTAAATTATGACGGTCTTCTCCCAGCAGGCAGATCAGATGGCGGGCGCGGTGAACACGGGCACTTGCCAGGACATCCTGGTCTGTTGCGTCCCCGTTCAAAAAAATTATGCCTTGTTTTTGGCCTTTTCCAGCATACAAGCGATCCGGTTCTTTTTCGATTACCACGACATTCTGCCCCAAGGCCAGGATTTCCTTGGCGAGAAGTTGCCCCTTGCGGCCAAATCCACAGATAATCACATGATCTCTCAGCCACCATAACCGGAACCACTGTGTTTGTTCGTAGAAGAGGTGCATCAAAGCCTGGAGAGCAGTAAATGCAGTCAAAGAGGGCAACATGAACCGGGCAATTTTGAGCATCCAGTTGGCTGCATGGTCAAATGATCCCGACTCCATTATGATCAATTGCAGGGTGCTGTAAATTATGTCATCCATTGACCAGTTAAGGACATATTCTTGGGAGTATCGGGCAAAGCCTTGGTAACTAAGGAACAATCCCACCAGCCAGATGCCTGCCAGCAATATCCAGCGGGATTCTGACCAGAGTTGTCTCAGCTGTGATCTTTTACTGGGCATGTTCCCTCCTTTTTTCCCTTTCGATGTCCGGTCTGGGTTCCACCTTCTGCCCCACAATAATGATCATGGGAGGTTTTCGATCCTTTCCTCTGTCAGATACCAATCCCTGGCCCCCCGCTGAGGTGGATCCAAAGCAGCGGTATACCAGCCTGCCGGCTCATTTCCACCATTTCTCCGGTTCCACCCGGTCCTCTGGCTGGTTTACCATCCCAGATTGCAACGAGCAGAGCGCAGTTTTTTATCAGGGTGAGATTGGCTGCCTGATATGCATGCGGGCGCAGGAGTTTATGATCTGGTTCAATTATTTTTCCAGCCAGTTGCTTGAGGTCATTGAATTCCTGGATTGACTCGTTTGTCTGAAAATCTTCCAGATATTGCGGTTCAGGCAAAGGCAGGACGACGGTCAGCTCTGCTGCCAGGGTTTTCACCAGGATGTGCGTTATCAGGCGGTCTGCGCCTTCTGCCAGACAAGACCAGATGTGGTACTGTTGATCGGGCAAGATCTTCTGGATTCTTTCAGCAACATTCAGAATGCCAGCTTGCAACTGATGGGGATCGCTGAGACTGCGGTGACCGCAAACTGCGATCTTCATTTCAGCAGGGTTTGCCACCTGCTTCACCCGACTTTTTCAATTGCATAGCCAGCTTTCGCCAGGATAACTGGTATGCCCCTTACCATGCGGCGATCCTTTTCTTTTTCATCGTCCGAAAGTTTGTCCCAAGATTGCAGAGCCTGGTGCAGCTTGTGGAGTTTTTCGGTAAGGGAAGCGTATTGCCAGCCGGCAGCTTTTTTATCATGCATCCAGCGTTCGTGTTCCCTTTCGGCCAGAAATTCAAGGTCTGCTCCGGGGAATTCAAATGGCGGTTCGTTGCTGCGGGCCGGACGCATTACATAGCCGGCCAGGGCCAACTTTTCTGCTATATCCTTTACATTTTGGCGGTTTTGCTCCTGTTCATCTTCAGGCAGGTCAATGAAGGGTTGCAGCGAAGAATGAGTCTTCTTTTTGGCATCGGTAACTGCATCAAAGGTATATCCTTCCAATCGCAGCCCATCACAGAAAACATCATGGGCAGCCAAAGCCAGTGTTTCAAGCAGATCGCCCTCCAATTCCAATTGCTGCATCAAGGCCAAGAATTCACCCGCAATTACGTGCAGATTCAGTTGTTCTTCAGGCGGTAGGCTGGAACGCTCGTAGGTATTCTTGCCAGAAAGCGTGCTCATGCTCACCAGTGATTCCATTGAGCGCACACCATGTTTGTATTTGCTGGTCTGCAAGAAGGCGCGCAGCAGACCAGTATCAATTTGTACGATCCGTTTTCTTTCCCGGGTAGCCAGGATTTGGGGAACATTTCGTTCGAAAATGGAGCGTAGGATCAATGCCCGGCGTAGAATGAAATAGGGATCAGAATTATTTGGCTCCTCGATTGGGTTGGGGCCGAGCACGTTCAGGAAGCCTTTCAATCTGCTGATGAAATCTGGCAGCTTGATGGCGCGCTGTTCTGATTCGCTCCATTCATTGCCGAATAGGTCCATGCGATGACTGGTGCCGCCGGCAAAAACAAAGATACAGCGTCCGATGGGATGGATGATCTGACCTTCCTGGAAGGCGCCATCCTGCATGGGTGCCAGGAAATAGCGCAGCCAGCCGAGTGGCTGCCCTTCCAGACCAGTGTCAAATTCGTCCCAGAAAACCAGCGGAATCTTTCCAGACAGGCCAATATCTCGAACTTGATGCAGAGCATCCAGGAGGGCGTCTGGATGACCGAACTGTGAGATGTTGAAACTGAGTACGGCGATTTCTCCCAGGACTGATTTTGCCACTTGCTCTACGCCGAAGGATTTGCCTGATCCAGGCGGGCCAAACACGGCAATCGAAAGGGGTTTCTTTTGGGGATTGAGACAATATTCACCAATCAATCGCTGGATGCCGTTCAAAGCCTCGATCTCGCGCCGGTCAACAGTGACCAGAGCGCCAAAGCGTCCAATTGGCACATCATGCAGGGCGGTATGACTGCCTTCCAGAACGATTTGACGGGCAATTGATTCGAGTTGATCTGGATAGCGATCTTCCAGGATCGTCCAGTAACCGCGCTGCAGACGGGTTTTTTCTGGTGGTGGAGGGACCAGCAGGGAACCGGCAGGGTTTTGAATGGTGGCTTGAGCAAGTGGCTGTGCCTGGCGGATGATCTCCTGGGCAACGCTTTCCAGCGGAAAACGCAATGCTGCTTGCTGCAATTCACTGCCGCGTTGGCCGTATCCTTCCTGGTGAAGCAGGCGCGCAGCTGATACCCCGGCTTGTATTCCGCGCCCCAGATCGGGTTTGGCTGAGTTTAACGAAATCTGGTACACAAGCGAAGCTGTAAGGCAGGTGGTGTAACCAAGCATCGAGCCAGGATAGGCACGTTCCCAATCATCTTCCATGGCGAGGGGGTCAAAAAAGAGCTGCGATTGAACATGTTGCTGATGATCCCTCTCCAGCAGAATAGCCCCAGCGCAGTCAAAAGATACGATCAAGTGAGCAACATGGGTTAAGGAGTTTATGATTGGGTTATAGGTCAGTTCCCAGGTCACATCCTGGGCAGTGCGTTCCCAGGAAATTTTGTGGCTGATCTGGATGGCGGTTTTTCGCAGGTCCTGGGCAGTAGTGACCACGATCAATTTATCTGCGTGATGATTGATCAGGGTTTCCCATAGTGCACCCTGCGTAACAGGTTGTGCCATTTTTACAACTACCCAACCGGTATGGGCAGACAGCGCGGACTGCCAGATTTCAGGTTGATCCCGGAACCCTAGATTTGAATCGTCCAGAACGATGAGATCGGTCCGCTCAGAATTCAAACCGATAGGTTTGCCCTTTGTTTCACTTCGTTGTACTCCGAGAAAATTTTCGATTCGCCAGGCAGACTTTTCGCGGTCCAGGGGTGGTTTTTGCCCAAAAGGAAAAGGAGTCCACAAGGAATAGGAATGGTGGTAATTGGGATCGCCTGATTGGAATATTTCTGGCAGAGAGGAAGTATTGACTGGCTCCCAATCCGATGACAAGGTCTGTGTGGAAAAGATAGCGTTGATCAAATCAGCTACCTGCGCCGCACCTCCCCGTTGCTGGAATAATCGGGCCGAGTTGGTCTGATCCCAGTTCCGGGAGAATTTGCGAGTTCCCTGACAGGCTTGCAGCCAGTCGATCATCACGTCTCCTGCGACAATCATTTTCTTAATATGGCGCTGGTTCATTGATGCAATTCTCCTTGAGATCTTTTTATCTGATGCATTCTTCAGCTTTGGGGAAAAATCAATATCAATCTTTTCGTTAGCCTAAAGGATTTGCAAAATCAGTATATACATTAGTATAGCAAGAATAAGTGCCAATGTGTGCATTGGTATCGTTATGGTTTCGGGTGTCTCCTTCGAACCGACAGGGAATTCAAAACGGTTAGAAATCCGCATGTGAAATTTGGAGTTTTTAAATGACAATGCTATACTAAGAATAAGACCTTGATTGATCGCGCTTGATCGTTCATCGTCGCTGTTCCCCAAAAGATTAATCACGAGTGGCGGCAGGTATTCAGGCAAACAGTTTCAAGGGGTCAATCATGTCCGATGTTTTCATCTCTTATTCCCGGAAAGACATTGCTTTCGCAAGATTGCTGCAGGAATCCCTGCAACAAAGTCAGATTGATACCTGGATAGATTGGGATCGAATACCGATTGGTGAACGATGGTGGGAAGAGATTTGCGAAGCCATTGAAAATGCCAATATATTCATGTTTGTTATCAGCCAGAATTCCATTGGGTCAAACGTTTGTAAAGATGAAATCCATCATGCCCTCAAGAATCACAAACGTATCATCCCTATCATAGTTGATCAACTCTCGCCTGAAACGGTTAGCCAGTTCGCTCCCGAATTACCTGCCATCAACTGGATCATTTTTGAAAAAGACCACATCTTTCGTATTGAAGAAAACCCAGATGTTCAATCCGAAAAGCCGGAAGATCAACTGATTGCCTTACCCAAAGCGCCACAATTTGAAGAAGCACTGGAGAAATTAAGCAAAACCATCCATACAGATTGGGAGTGGGTGAAATACCACACGCGTTTACAGGTCAATGCCCTGCTTTGGGAAAATAACGCCAATGAAACTGGTTACCTGATCCGCGGAGCTGCTCTTGAAGCAGCCGAACAGCAATTGCTGCGCGCATCTGGAAAAGAACCCAGGCCTACCGAATTGCAGGTGGAATTTGTTACCGCAAGCCGCAAGGAAGAGGTTTTCCGAGAGCAAGAGAAATTGCGCCTTGAGCAGAAAGCGCGCCACCGTCAGCGGGTGATCATCCTGGCGGTAGGCATTGGATTGATCGTTGCTTCTGTGCTGGGCTTTGTTGCCTGGAACCAGCGAAACCAGTATCTGGATGAAACCATTGTGCGCGCTACAGCCCAGTCTGAAGCAGAAGAACAGCGCAATATTGCTGAGGAACAACGAAATCTGGCAGAAGAACAAAAAGGTATTGCTGAAGAACAAAGGAATATTGCGATTGAACAACGCAACCTTGTTGTTACGCGTCAACTGTCTTCCCAAAGTTTAATTGAGGCAGACAAAAACTTTGATTTGGCTCTTTTGTTAAGTCTCGAGGCCAATCGAAGGACACAGGGCGCATTCTGGACACAGGCAAATCTTCTGGAGATCATTCAACACAGTCCGCGTTTGCTTTCTTTTGTGCGTGGTCATTCCAATGATGTGACCAGTGTGGCCATCAGCCCCGACAGCCAACTCCTGGCAACCGCCAGCGGAGACAGCACATATGTCACCGTTGGCGCAAATAGCGCCATACGATTGTGGGATATCAGTGACCCTCAAAAACCAAAGCTGCTAGGATCTCCCCTCATGGAACACAGTGGAAGCGTTATGAGTGTGGCCTTCAGCCCAGATGGCTCCATACTGGCCTCTGGAGGCGGTGATCCCTACCTCATCCTTTGGGATGTAAGCAATCCGGAAAGACCCACAATCATCGGCCAGCCCTTGAAAGGTCACAGCGACACGGTCAGGGGCGTGGATTTCAGTCCAGATGGAAAACTGCTTGCTTCCGGAAGTGATGATGGAACCATCATTTTATGGAGTGTAAGCAATCCAGAAACACCAGTGCCCATCGGGGAACCCTTAAAATGGGTCCTCGGTGCTGTACACAGCGTAACCTTCAGCCCTGACGGAAGACTTCTTGCTCCAATTACCTTTAATAACTGATGTTACGCAGCAAGTGGCGGAAATCGGGTAAGATTTGCGAATGGACAAAAAATACTTGGAACTTTACAGCGATTATCTGCTCAGCACATT
>JAGVAB010000108.1 GCA_020060485.1 Anaerolineales bacterium | reverse complement strand
GCGCAGCATAGGCTTGCGTGGCTCCTGCAGTTCGATGAATACCTTGTGCTAATAGAGGATACTGCATATAGAACAATTGTACCAATATATATGCTTTTTTACCAACAAATTTGGAAAGGAGGAGCGGGCTTCCTCTGCCGCCTGACGGGTAGTCCCCGCCCGCATTTTCTTTATGGAAAGAAAGATTCTCGTTACCTATGCTTCTACCCACGGTTCAACCCATGAAATCGCCGAAGTGATTACTGAGACCCTGAACAATCACGGGCTGGTTGTTGATTTGTTGCCCATGCGCAAGGTTCGCTCATTAGACAAATACCATGCTGTAGTACTGGGCGCTCCCATCTACATTTTCCGTTGGCACAAGGATGCGCAGCGCTTCCTCTCTCGTTATCAAAACCGCCTGATAAATGATTTGCCGGTTGCAGTATTTGCCGGAGGGCCTTTTTCTACTGGCGAAGAAGTTGAATGGCAAGAAATCCGGAGCCGTTTTGACCAGACGCTGGCCAACTATCCCTGGTTCAAGCCATTCTCTGTGGAAATTGTCGGCGGTCGGTTTGACCCTGCCAGCCTTCGCTTCCCTTGGAATCTGATCCCTGCCCTCCGCCAGATGCCGCCCAATGACTTGCGTGATTGGAATGCCATTCGCACCTGGGCTGCCGGTCTGGCCACAAAATTCGCGGGGAAAAACATTGCCAGCTATACGCAATTAACCTGACTGGAATTTGAAACTATGAATAAAGCCCTTAAACGTTTGATTTCCACCATGGGCACCCTGTCTGGTGTCGTTGCCATTGAACACGCTATCGGTGCGATCCTTCAAGGCAACCACGCACCCGAAAGCATCGTGTTCGCTTCCTGGCCGGATGAGCCGTTCTTCGCCCCACTCAATGGTGAGCCAGCCATGTCACTCATCCCCAATTTCCTCATAGGCGGCATTCTGACTACCTTGCTTGCCGTAATGTTCATCATCTGGGTCACCCATTTTGTGCCGCACCGATACGGCAGCCTGGTGATATTCCTGCTCTCTATCGCCATGCTTCTCACGGGGGGTGGTTTTGGCCCTCCTGTGCTGGGGATGATCGTCGGCATAGCCTCCGTCCGCATGCACACCCAAGTCCGCCGAAGCAACCAGCTTCCTGGGCGCAGGCAGCATCTCTACGCCAGAATATGGCCCTGGTCGTTCAACATCTGTATCGTTGCATGGATATTCCTTTTTCCGGGCATCCCAACCCTCAACTTTGTCTTCGGGATCAATCAACCCATTCTGACCTCTCTCATTATTCTCCTGGCTTTCGGATTCCTGGGTTTGAGCATTATTACCGGGGATGCTCATGATGTATCAACCATCTCGGATAGGTCTGTTATGCCCCCCCGTTTCGCCAAAGATACACCCTCACGCTCATCATCTGCGGGGATAGTTGCCGCCAACTTCACGGATATATTAGTGGAAAACATGATCCTGTTTTTGACCTCATGAGGCTTGCGGGAAAAGAAATGATCGACTTTTTGCGATCCTGGTTGTGCAAGCCATTTTAAAATTGTCAACGTTTATCATTCTTACCCTGTTTTGGTTTAGAATCAGGACATGTTTATCCACCTGACCACGCATTCAGCTTATTCCTTGCAGGAAGGCTTGTTATTGCCATCCGAATTGGTGCAAGCGGCACGGGCTGATCAACTGCCTGCTTTGGGCCTGACGGACCACCACCTGCTTTCAGGGACGGTGGAATTTGTATCCGCCTGCCGCAAAGCTGGCATCCAGCCTGTACTTGGCCTGGAGGTGGATTGGGAAAATCTTCCTCTGGCTTTGCTGGCGGCGAGTTACGCCGGATGGCAAAACTTGTGCCGATTGAGTAGCGTCCTGGCCTTGCGTGATCATCCTGAAGCCGATTGTCCTCTGGAACTGCTGGCTGAGCATAACCAGGATGTGCTGGCCTTGGTTCCTGCTGGCGCAGGGCAGATCGAAACGCTTGCCCAGCAGCTTGCTGAGTTGTTTCCTCAACGATTGTATCTTGGTCTGCAAGACCCATCCTTGATCTTGCCGGTTTCCCGGCTCAGCCAGAAACTGCGTCTGCCTGCAGTGGTGACCCACCCGGTTTACTATCTGTCACCAGAACAGGCTGTCTTGCAACGCACCTTAAGCGCCATTCGGCTCAATCAGCGTAGGGACGAGATTGGGCCGGACACACTGGCTCCGCAGGGGGCTTATTTTGTGCGGGCCAAAGACATGCAGGCCCGCTATCGGCATTTTCCGGCTGGGCTGGAGGCCACACTGCAAATCGCAAAACGCTGTGCCTTTGATTTCCCCCTGGGCAAAACCCACATGCCAGAGGTTCCCTTGCCGCCTGGCATGACCGCGGCCCAGACCTTGCGCGCCAAAGCCGAGGAAGGCGCCCGGCGTTTATATGGCCGCATGACACCAACGATCCAGGCCCGTCTGGATCATGAATTGAACATCATCACTGGTATGGGTTATGAGCCCATCTTCCTTATCGTGGAAGAGATCCTGGCTTTTGCCCGGCAGAACGGGGTGCCTTTTTCCTCACGCGGTTCTGCCGCTTCCTCTTTGGTGGCGCATTGTCTGGATATCACCGGGCCAGATCCCTTGCAGCTGGATCTGTATTTTGAACGGTTTCTCAACCCGGCGCGTGCCACTCCGCCTGATATTGATACAGATCTCTGCTCCCGCCGTCGGGATAGCGTTATCCAGCATGTTTTTGATGTCTACGGCATACAACGGGTGGCGATGGTGGCCACCGTCAACCGGTATCGACCGCGTTCTGCGTTGGGCGATGTGGCGAAAGCGCACGGCTTGCCCCAGGCGCAAATTCGCAAGGTGGCAAACCAGCTCCCCCATTCCTTCTTCGCCCGATTTCAGGAAGCAGCAGATTCTCAAAGCGCCGTTTCACCCTTTGCCGAATTGCGCCAGGCGTTTCCGGAAAGTCCCTGGCAGAAAGTATTCGAAGAAGCTGAAGCCCTGTTGAAGCTCCCTCGCCATCTTTCAGTTCACCCCGGAGGTTTGATTGTTGCTCCTGGGGCATTGACCGACCTGATTCCTTTAATGCGTTCCGGTGCCAAAGGTGTGACGATCACCCAGATGGATCTGGGATCGGTAGAGGCCCTGGGATTGGTCAAGATTGATTTGCTTGGTATTCGAGGTTTGTCTGTTTTGGGTGATTTGGTTGAGTTGGTTCAAGTTCAAGATAATGGCTATGCGCATGACGTACCGAAAACTTCCTCTGTCCTGGACGCTATCCCGAACGACGATCCGGAAACCTCGTTTGAAATCGAACATGGGAAGACGATTGGCTGTTTCCAGATCGAAAGTCCCGGGATGCGCGCCACGCTGCGCGAGATATCTGCCCGCAGTGAAGCCGACATCATGGCGGCTTTGGCCCTGTACCGCCCTGGCCCGTTGAAAGGCGGTCTCAAAGATGCCTTTGTACGCCGGTTCAGAGGAGAAGAAAACGTACAGCACCTGCACTCTGCATTGGCACCGCTACTAAACGAAACCTTTGGCGTGATTCTCTACCAGGAACAGGTGCTGCGCATTGCGCACGAGCTGGCTGGCTTCAGTCTGGAAGAAGCCGATTTGTTGCGGCGGGCAATGAGCCATTTTGACCCCGGAAAACGGATGCAGGAATTGCAGCGCAAGTTTGTGGATCAGGCGAACCAGCGCAGCGGCGTCCCGCTTGAAACCGGGGAAAGGGTGTGGGAAATGATGGCGGCTTTTGCCGGATACGGTTTTCCCAAAGCGCATGCCGCCTCATACGCCAAAATTGCCTGGCGCTCTGCTTGGTGTAAAACGCACTTCCCGGCTGAATTCATGGCTGCCGTTCTGGCCAATTGGGGCGGGTATTATGGCCAGCGCGTATATGTCAGCGAAGCCCGCCGCGTAGGGTTGATCGTCTGCGGCCCGCACGTCAATCATTCCCAATATGAATTTTCGGTGAACCGCCCGGAACAAGGTCAGACCCGAACCTTGTATATGGGGCTTGGGCAGGTAAAGAATCTCACCCGGCGCACCATCCGGGGGGTGCTGCAAGGACAACCCTTTGCATCTTTGGAGGACTTTCTGGCCCGTGTGAACCCGCACCCCCAGGAAGCAGACAGTCTGGCACGCATCGGCGCCCTGGAGGGTTGGGGCGAGATTCCCGCCATTCTGCACCGCTTGCACGCTGAAAAATGGCAGGCTGGTCAAATGAGTTTGTTCGACTCCCATCTTTATGGCGGCGAAGATTGGCCTTTGCAGGAAAAAATGAAAGCTCAGCGGGAACTGCTTGGAATCGACATGGTGGCCCACCCGCTGGACCTTTTGGCAAACAGTCTGGCGGCCGCAGGGGTGATTCCCATTCTGGATGCTATTGAGCGCATCGGCCAGCGAGTTACCGTGGCCGGACTGCGCCAAACCTCGCGCCGCAGCCGCACAGCCAAAGGTGAAACCATGCTGTTTCTTTGCATGGAAGACCAGACCGCAACCCTGGATGTGATTCTCTTTCCTGATGTGTACCGCCAGGCCAAAGATGCGATCAGCTCCAGCGTGCCCTTCCTGGTCACGGGCCGCATAGAGCTGGACACAGCCCACCCCGACCCCTGCCTGCGGGCCGAAGAAGTGCAAAGGCTGGATTAAAGCTTCACTCCCGTGCGCACCAGGAGCGGATCATTTCAGCCACCGAACGGCTCATTTCCACCGAAAATGCAGACACAAATTTGCGCAAATAAACGCTTTGCCCCAAATTGTGGGCGTCATTTCCATAGCGGCCCTGGGCCTGGGCTTCCCTGGCGGCCAACATCTCCTGCAATTCAGCCTGATCCAGCCGGTGATAAGCATTTCGGTGAACGATGAATTTCCTGTCAAAGCGTGGAACCGGTTGTTTGTCACTCAGTTCCTGTTGGGGATAACCAAAGCACAACAGGGTAACCGGCAGCACATATTTTGGCAAGCCCAGCAAGTCGCGGTGGATTTCATAATTCTCCAGGATATCACCAATATAGCAGGAAGCAATGCCCAGCGATTCGGCGGCGATGACTGCCGTCTGGGCTGCGATCAGCGTATCGCACACAGCCAGCATCAGGTCACCTTCCTGCGGGGTGCGCGGCTGGATACCCAAAGCAGCCGCCCGTTCCGGCGCCTGATCATAAATAAAAAGATCGAACCAGCGTTGGTAATCCGCAGCAAAAAGCAGCACAAAGGGCGCTCTGGCAATGAAAGGCTGGTCATCACAGCTTACTGCCAGGCGGTCTTTCAAAGCCTGATCCTCAATCTCGATGATCGTATACAACATCATATTGCCGGCAGTCGGAGCACGCAGGGTCGCCTGCAGGATGGCATCCTTCTCAATTTGGGTCAACGGTCGATCGGCATAAGCCCGCACGGAACGGCGGCGGGCGATGATCTCCAGGGTATCATTAATCATCAAAATATTCCTCCTCATGCCTCATGCTTTACTTGCGGCCAAAATCTGCGGGTATCTCTCCCCAGTTGGCTGTGTCCCATTTCAGGATCTTGTTGGCATAGGTGTTCTCTTCCAGCCAGGCCTCAGCCTGGTCGACGAGGTCAAACAGGCGCGTATTGCGTGCGTCCCGCTCCAGTTTTGTACGGCACCGTTTGCGCTTGACCCACAGCATGGCATTGACCGAGTCGGAATAGATCGGTTCGGAAATGCCTTTGACCTTGAACAGCGCCAGGGCATGCACGATCGCCAGAAACTCGCCAATATTGTTGGTGCCCCGGGCAAAAGGCCCTTGATGAAACACCTCTTCACCGCTCCGGGTATGCACGCAGCGATACTCTACCCGTCCGGGGTTGCCGCTGCAGGCTGCGTCCACGCAATAGCTGTCCAGGATGGGCCCGTTCAACGCAAACACGGGTGTTTGCAAGGCGGCTGATTTGCCCTTGAAATCTTCATAGCGGCCTTTGAAGGCAGCCTGTGCGGCGGCTTTGGTGGGAAAAGCTTTATACTGCGCCCCCTGAAACCCCTTAACCTGGGCCTCGCAGTCTTCCCAACTGGTATAAATACCAGGCTTGCGCCCCTTCCAGACCACGTAATATTTGCTCACCGCATCAACCTCTGGGCCAGCTCTTCAATGGTTTGCAGAGCGGCAGGCATCTGCTCATAATCGGCCAATACCACATCGCCATCACCATATTCGATGTGCGCATCATCCTGATGACCACTGAAACGTATGCTCCACAAACCGGCATTGCGTGCGCCGGTGATATCTGTGCGGCGCAAGTCGCCCACATGCACCGTCTGATGTGCCTCTTTGCCCAATCCCTGCAAAGCCGCCTGAAAGGGAATGGGGTCGGGTTTGCTTTTATGCACTTCGTCGGAATAGATCAGGCAAGAAAAATAGGGCAGCAGACCATCGCGGGCAAGCAGTTTACTGAGGGTCTTGCCAGAAGAGATTCCGGTATCCGAGATCAACCCAAGCCGGTACTGGCCAGCCAAAGCCGGGATCATCTGCAGCACGCCCTGGATGGGCTGTGTGTTGCCATCCAACAGAACCTCTTCCAATTCCTGTATCAAGTCTGTTTCGATATGCACCGGCAGTTGAAAGCCCAGCGATTGCTTCAAATGTGCCAACCAATCCACTGCCCCCCAGGTGCGATGTTCTTCTTCCCACACCCGCACCCATTCCTGCCAACTGGTCTGAATGGCTTGCTCGAGGATCTCGGCCGGGAGAGCAGGTTGCCCGGCTGCCTGCAAGGCCTTTTGCAAGGCAGACACCCGGCCGGTGTTGTTGGGATGAATGCTGTAATACAGGGTCCCCCAAAAATCAAAAGTTATGGCTTGTATGGTTTTCAATGGATGCAATTCTCCTGTGTCTAGGTTCGTCCTTATTGTACCCGCGAAAACAGCGGATTCCCTCGTCTGCCTCTTGACAAAGGCGAATTGATCTGGTATCCTCTAATAACAATATTCTTATATAATAATATTCAACAAGGATATACACAATGCATCAGGAGCAATTAATTTCCAACGCTGAATTGACCATCCTCAGTCTGGTCGTTCAAGGCTGCGCATATGGGTATGAAATTGAACAAGTCATTCAGGAACGCAACATGCGGGCCTGGACAGAGATTGGCTTTTCATCCATTTACCGTATCCTTAATCAGCTCGAGAACAAAGGTTTGGTCGCAAGCAGCCTGGGTGAAAAACAGGGCCGCGGCCCGGCACGTAAGATCTATCAGGTGACAGAAAGCGGTCAGGCAGCCTTTACAACCGCTTCCTTGCAGACTTTACGAGCACCCACGATCACCTACTCCTCTTTCAACCTGGGCCTGCACAATCTGCTCTGCCTGCCGCGCGAACAGGCCTTGCCCGCCATGCAAACTTATCTGGCGGGATTGCAGCAGGAATACCACCGCCAGGAACAGGAAAAGCGCTTAAAAACACCTCCAGGCCCCTATGCCTTTTATATCGAAGCCATGTTTGATTACAGCTTGAAGCTGCTGGACGCCGAGATCACATGGCTGCAGGATTTCATTCAACGTTATACAGACCTGCCCCAATAACCCCGCACCACCCCGACTGGTTTTGATTTGACATGCCAGCCTGTGGCGTGTCAGCTATTTCATTTCTTGTAGTGATAAAGGAAAGCGCGATGAAAACAACTTACGAGATTCACCCAATTGGCACCATCCACAGCGGCCAGGACGGCTTCTGGCTGCAACTGGAACCAGCATTCCGCCCCGGCCTGAAACAGCTCGATCAGTTCAGCCATGTCAACGTTTTCTGGTGGGCCGACCAACACGACAACCAGCAATCCCGCTCGATGCTGCAATGCGAGCCGCCCTATGCCGAGGGGCATGTGACCGGTGTATTTGCCTGCCGGGCTGAGTACCGTCCCAACCCGATCGCGGTGACCACAGCCCGCATTCTGTCCATCGACGAAACCAACGGGGTGGTACACCTGGGTTGGATCGACGCATACGACGGAACCCCCCTGGTGGACCTCAAAGCTTATTTTCCGGTTTGTGAACGCGTGCAGGAAGCGCACATCCCCGCCTGGCTATCAGATTGGCCGGAGTGGATGCCGGAAGGCGAGGAAGATGTCGACAGCGATTGGGAACCGCCTGCGGATTGTTGATCACTCACCATAACGGGCAAAACACCGCTGCGATCTTTGGATTTCAACGGCGCTATTTCAGAAAGACCGTACGCTTCGACATGCTCAGCGTACGGTCTTTGCATTTTTCACATCAACGATATGCCCTTCTTTGTTCGATTTTTTGTGCAAGTTAACCGTTTAAACGAATGCGGTTTTGCCTATGCGAAATATTGGTTTTTCTGCACCCCGAGTGGATACAACAAGTTCACAACCCTCCACTTACCCACCAGTGTTTTAAAATAATAAAAGACAGACACCACAGCCGGATGCGCCTGCCTGTACACACCGGCAACAATCAACCTGCTCTGAATACCAGGCAATGAAAACCACACACAAGCAGTGACGTTCTCCGCCCCGTAAACGAGGCGGCTTCTCAGCCAACGCCCGGCGCAACCGCCCACGTTACCGGCTGACCGCATCGTCCATGCGGATTGTGC